>JASGGD010000031.1:0-35060 GCA_047605225.1 Novosphingobium sp. | reverse complement strand
ACCCAGGGCAGTTTAGCACCGCCCTGGGTTGCTTCGCTTCGCTCGCAATGACGATCCGGGGTCAGCCCTTGCGATCTTCCAGATAGAGATCGAGTTCGGCCAGGAACTGCTGGATGCGCCGTTCCTGTTCGGAATAGACGATAGTCTCGTTCAGTCCGCGCGAATGCATGCCGCGCTGGAGCGTGATCATGTTGGCGATGTCCTGCTCGACCACTTCGCCGCCCTGCGGATCTTCGTGCGTCGTGCGCCGGATCGCCGGGCGCACTTCGCCCGAGACGTCGACGTCGTCCTCCACCCCCATGTAGGCCGGCGGCCGCCGCCCCGGCGCGAGCCTGGCGGCGAGCACGAAGACGTCCTGATAGCCCCGCTCCGGGTCGGTGGGATGCGGGCGGAAGCGCTGCAGCAGGATGCCTTCCGGGTGCATGTTCATCGTCACGTTGGGGAACAGCGACGGGTTCCAGTCATCGGTCAGCTGGTTGTCGGTGAACCCGCTGTAATCCAGCCCGAAGGGGTTATCGGGATTGCGCTTGGCGGCCTGGATGGCGCGGCGGACGTGGCGCGCATCGCCCTTGAACCCCGCCGGGCGCACGCCCGATTCCTGCAGGAAATAGGCGAGACCGACGTTGACGAAGCGCCCGTCCGGCCAGCGCGGGCTCACCGCCCCGACCGCGAAGAGATTGCGGTTATGACCGTTGGGATAGAAGTCGTACTGGACGAAATGGTCGTCCACGTAAGGCTTGATCTGCGGATGGGTGGCATGGGCGTGGTAGGTCTCGTTGAAGACCGAGTACATCGTCTTCCAGTTCGCCGGAACATCGACGCTCAACTGCTTGACGACGAACATGTCCTCCATCCGGTACGAAGCCAGCATCGGCAGCATCGCGCCGAAGTAGTCCTCGAACGGCATCGGATCAGGCGCCATGCTGACGAAGACCAGCCCTGCGAACACCCTGACATGCACCGAAGTCAGGTCCAAGTTGTTACAGAGCGCTTCTTCGCGGAAGGTGTCGCGATCGGTGACGCGCACGTTGCGCCCCTTCAGGTCGAAGCGCCAGCTGTGGACGATGCAGGTGAAGGCGGTCTCGCCATGCCCGAAGTCGCCCTGCACCAGCTCGTTGCCGCGATGCTTGCAGGCGTTGTAATGGGCATAGACCTCGCCGTCCCGGGCGCGCACGACGATGATCGACTGACGGCCGATGTCGAAGCGGAACCAGTCGCCCGGTTCGCGAAGGTCGCTTTCGACACCGGCCAGCAGCCAGACCTTGCTCCACAGCTTCTCTTCTTCGCGCGCCTTCTCGGCAGGATCGATGAAGCGCCGCGTCGACACCGCGCGATAGTCCGCGATGTCCGGATAGAGCTGGTCCAGACGATGCGGCGGCTTGGCCTCGAAATCGGCGGTGATCTCGCCGGGTTCGAGGACGTAGCTTTCCGGGTCGGTCAGCTGTTCCTTGATCGGCCGGTCGTTGAACCGGATCTCCGCATAGCGAAGCTGCGTCGCCATATCGCCTGCTCCTGTCCTTAGAACTGCACGCGCTTGGTGAAGCCGCCGTCGACAACCAGGTTCGCACCGGTGATGTAGGCGGCTGCCGGGCTGGCGAGAAACGCCACCGCCTTCGCCACTTCCTCGGGCGTGCCCATCCGGCCCGCCGGGATCTGCGAGACGATGCCCGTGTAGAGATCGGGCATCATCGCCTTGATCCCCTCCCAGTTGCCGCCGCTGTAGCTGATGGGCCCGGGCGAGACCATGTTGACGCGGATGCCCTTGCCCGCCCAGGCCTGACCCAGCTGGCTGCCATAAGTGATGACCGCCGCCTTGATCGCGTTGAACGCCTGCGGCACCAGGAACGTCTCGATCGCGGCGGTGCTCGACATCAGGATGACCGAGCCGGCCCCGGACTTCTCGAGATAGGGCTCCAGCGTCTCGCAGGCATCGACCGCGCCCAGCATGTCCAGCTGGAAGCTGGCTTCCCAGTCCGCCGACCCTTGCGCGCCCGACGAACTGATCGAGTGGATGAAGATGTCGCAGCCGCCCAGTTCTTCGGCCAACCCGCCGAGCATCGCCTTGTAGCCCTCGCGGTCCTCCCAGGTGAACTCGCGCGTCACGACCTTGCCGCCCAGTTCCTCCCTGAGATCGTCGAGCGCATCGCCATTGCGCGAGAACAGGCCAAGTTCGGCGCCTTCCGCCGCGAGCAGCCGGGCCGTGGCCTTGCTGATCCCGCGCGTCGCCCCGCCGAGGATGACCTTCTTGCCTTTGAGATCCAGATCCATGCTTGTTCTCCCAGAATCAGGTGTGTCGCCTGCCGCTCAGGCGCGCGGCCAGTAGACGGCGTCCATCGTCTCGCCCGCGTCGAAGCGTGCCTGGATGGCGGCCATGCTGGCCATGCTGTCCGGGTTGGCGAACAGCGTCTGCGAAATCGTCTGGTCGTTGGCGATGCCGTCGGTCTGGTTGAGGTCTTCCGCCTCGCCCAGCATCCGCTTCATGCCCGCGACCGACTGCGGCGGCAGCGCGGCGATGGTGCGCGCCATCGCCAGCGCCGTCTCGACCGCCTGCCCCTTGGGCACGACCTTGTTGAGACCTCCCAGCTCGTAGAGACGCTGCGCGGTGAGCGGCTGGCCCATCAGCACCACCTCGGCGGTCACGGTGCGGCCGATCAACCGCATCAGCCGCGAAGTGCCGCCGATCCCGGTGCCCGCGCCGATGATGACCTCGGGCTGGCTGAACCGCGCCTGCTCCTCCGCGACGCGCAGGTCGCAGGCCCAGCCGAGTTCGCAGCCGCCGCCCGAGGTATCGCCGCCAATCGCCGCGATCGCCACGGCCGAGCCCCGGTTGAGCGTCTGCAGGGACCGGAACCACCCGGCGGGATCACCGGAGGCCGGCTGCCCGTTCACCAGCTGCACGATATCGTCGAGATAGGCGTGCTCCAGCCAGTGCCCCTCCACCGACGAGGCCAGCACCAGAACTCGCGCGCCGTCCGCGATCGCCTGCTCCAGCGTATCGGCAAGCGCGCTGACCGTGGCGCAAGTCGTGGTGTTGTTCGCGGTGGAACTGCTTCCGACCGTTATCAGGGCAATGGCATCTCCATGCCACTCGACGGTGATATCCGCGGCCATCCGTGCTCTCTCCTGTTGGGTCGCGGGTATTGGCCCCGCTGTTCTCCCGATGCGTTCAAGCTATCAAACGGTTCGCCCGTGTCAATATCGTATGGTGGCATATTATATGCTTGAGGACGGATCGGCCGCATCGCTCCCGTCGGCGCCATCCCTCTCCGTCAGGCGGCGGTACATATGCGCCAGCACTTGTTCCGCAGCGGCCACCGCGCCCGCGTCCAGCCCCGCCAGAACCTCGGCGTTGAAGCCTTCGCTGATCTGAGTCGAGCGGTGCAGCGCGTCGTATCCGGCATCGGTCAGCTGCACCCGCTTCTGCCGCCGATCCGCATCGCTGCGGGTGCGCCGGACGTAGCCCAGCCCTTCCAGCAGGGCCAGCTTCTCCCCCAGCGAGACGAGGCCGACGTTCATGCTCTCGGCCAGTTCGGTCTGGTTCGCCCCGTGGGCGAACTGCGACAACTGGATCAGCATCCAGCGCTGCGACCGCGTCAGCCCGAGCGGGCGCAGGGCATGGTCGAGATGCTTGCGCCGCAGCCGCGCGACATCGTGGATGAGCGCGCCGAGACTGTGGCGGAGGGGATAGGGCGCATGGGCAGATGACATGGAGCACTCGCTTGCCGGGGCCACCGTCCTGCCCCACCCCGACGCCGAGGTCCATGACCGACTTGACGAATTGATACGGTACCGTAGTATTTCACTGCGACGTCAGAATCCACGCCTCGACAGACGTGCTCGCGCTGCCATGCGAGGTCGCCCCGGAGAGAGCCGATGATCCCCGCCCAAAGCGAACGCTCACGCACGATGCTGGCCCGCGTCGAAAGCTTCATGGACGAACACGTCTACCCCAACGAAGCGCTCTACGAACGCCAGTTGCATGAAGGGCCGACGCAGTTCTCGCTGCCGCCGATCCTGCAGAGCCTGAAGGCCCGGGCCCGGGAGGCGGGGCTGTGGAACCTGTTCCTGCCCGACTCGGATCTGGGCGGCGGACTGGGCAATCTGGAATACGCGCCGATCGCCGAGGCCATGGGGCGCGTCCATTATGCGTCCGAAGTGTTCAACTGCTCGGCGCCCGATACCGGCAACATGGAAGTGCTGGAACGCTTCGGTTCGCCAGGCCAAAAGGCGCGCTGGCTGAAACCGCTGCTCGATGGCGAGATCCGCTCGGCCTATTGCATGACCGAGCCGGACGTGGCCTCCTCCGACGCGACCAACGTCGAGACCCGGATCGTGCGTGACGGCGACGATTACGTCATCAACGGCCGCAAATGGTGGATCACCAATGCCTATCATCCGCTGTGCGCGGTCTACATCGTCATGGGCAAGACCGATCCAGACGCGCCGCGCCATCTCCAGCAATCGCAGATCCTGGTCCCGGTCGACACGCCGGGCATCACCCGTGTCCGCGCGCTACCGGTGCTCGGGTTCCACGACGAGCCCAAGGGCCACGCCGAACTTCTGTTCGACAATGTCCGGGTGCCGGCGGCAAACCTCATCCTGGGCGAAGGACGCGGCTTCGAGATTTCGCAGGGGCGCCTCGGCCCCGGGCGCATCCATCATTGCATGCGCATCCTTGGCCAGTGCGAGCGGATGCTCGAACAGACCTGCCGTCGCCTGCTGTCGCGCGTGGCGTTCGGCAAGCCGCTCGCCCGCCAGTCGATCTGGCAGGAGCGCATCGCCGATGCGCGCACGCAGATCGACATGGTGCGGCTGCTCACCTACCGCACGGCGCACCTGATGGACACGGTGGGCAACCGGCAGGCGCGCGGCGAGATTTCGCAGATCAAGGTCGCCGCGACGCGGGTCGGCCGGATGGTCGGCGAACTGGCGGTGCAGGCCCATGGCGCCGCCGGATTGTGCGACGATTTCGGGCTGGGCTTCTCCTTCGCGCGCATGCAGATGCTGCGCATGGGCGATGGGCCGGACGAAGTGCATAATCGCCTCATCGCCCGCGCCGAACTCGACAAGTACCGCCCCGCCCGCGTGGCTGCGGCATGACCGGCCGGCAGGAGCGGTTCAGCGGCGAGGAAGCCCCGCCCGCGCATCTGGAACTGGATCTCAACCGTCTGGGCGCCTGGCTGGGGCCGCGCATCGCCGGCATGGCGACCGGGCTGAGCGCGACCAAGTTCAAGGGCGGCCAGTCCAATCCCACCTATCGCATCCACGGACCGGGGGGCGATTTCGTGCTGCGCCGCAAGCCGCCGGGCAAGCTGGTCGGCTCGGCGCACCGGATCGACCGCGAGTTCCGCATCCTCGCCGCGCTGGACGGCACCGGCGTTCCCGTCCCGCGCGCGATCGCCTATTGCCCGGACGAGAGCGTCATCGGTTCCGCGTTCTTCATCGCCGAATTCGTCGACGGCCGGGTGTTCTGGGAGGCCCCGATGGACGGTGTGGCCCCCGCCCACCGCGCAGCGATCCATGACGAGGCGAACGGCATCCTGGCACGGCTGCACGATCTCGATCCCGCCGCGATCGGTCTGGCCGACCTGGCGCCCCCGGGCAGCTATGCGGCGCGCAATCTCGCCCGCTGGAGCGACCTCTACCGCGCGGCCCGGCCCACCGTGCTGCCCGACATGGAATGGCTGATGGAGCAGCTTCCCCGCCACCTGCCCCGGCACGAGGAAGCGCGCTTCATCCATGGCGACTTCGGCCTTTACAACCTGATCGTCCACCCCGACGATCCGCGCATCCTTGCCGTGCTCGACTGGGAGATGGCGACGATCGGCGATCCGCTGATCGACCTTGCCCATCACTTGCGCGCCTGGTGGGACTTGCCTGATTCGGGGCTGGCCGCGACCAGCCTCGTCGGGCTCGACCTGAAGGCGCTGGGCATTCCCGCCATGGACGATTACGTGCGCCGCTACTGCGACCGGCGGCGCATGGCGGTTCCCGACATGCGCTGGTATCTGGCCTACGCGCAGTTCCGTTATGCCGCGATGGTGCAGGGCATCGTCCGGCGCGCCGCCGACGGCACGGCCTCGTCGCGCACCATGGTCCACGATCAAGGCCGCGTCGCCCGCATCGCCGCGCTGGCCCGCCACTCGCTGGAGGCGCTGACCGGTTGAGACCGCGCCTCGGCGGACCTGTTCAGCCTTCGGGAGCGCCCGGCAGAAACGGCGTGTAGACACCCAGCGTCATCCCGCCATCCACCGCGATCTCGGCCCCGCAGAGGTAGGAGGCTTCGTCGCTCGCCAGGAACAGACTGGTACGCGCGACCTCCTCGGGCTCGCCGATGCGCTGGATCGGTTGCCCGACGTAGTACTTCTTCAGTTCCGAGACGTCCTCGTTGGTGACGTTGCCCATCACCGTGTTGATGCCGCCCGGGAAGATCGCGTTCACGCGCACGCCGCGATGGCCGAATTCCATCGCCGCCGTCTTCGATATGCCGCGCAGCGCCCATTTGCTGGCGGAATAGGCCGTCAGCCCGTTCATGCCCCAGAGCCCCGAACTCGACGCGATGTTGACGATGGCGCCCCGGCCTTTCTCGATCATCCCCGGCGCCAGCGTCTTCATGCCCAGCCATGCACCGATCAGGTTGATCTGCAGCACCCGCTCGAAATCCGGCTTCGTCAGATCGAGCATGCCCGCCGGATGCACGATCCCCGCATTGTTGACGAGGATGTCTGCGCCCGCCCCCCAATCGTCGCGGATGGTGCGATCGAGGCCGGCCCACTGCTCCTCGTCCGACACGTCGAGCGCTATGAACCGTGCATCGGCGCCGATGCTGGAGGCGACCGCCGCGCCTTCGTCCGCAAGCATGTCGGCGATCACCACTTTCGCGCCCTCGGCCGCGAACAGCCTCGCGGTCGCCTCGCCCTGCCCGCGCGCGCCGCCGGTCACGACCGCGATCCGGTCCTGCAATCTGCCTGCCATCGTTCTCTCCCTCGACTTGCAATCGGTACTGGATGCTATATCGGATGTTAGCAGACGATATATAAGCATACCATAGCCGTAATGGCGCGGAAGAGGACATCGACATGCGACTGGAAGGCAAGACCGCACTCGTCCTGGGGGCAGCTGGCAAGGGCAACATGGGCCAGGTGATCGCCCGTCGCCTCGCGGCCGAAGGCTGCAACGTCGTGGTCGGCGGACGCCATGAAGACGCACTGACACAACTCGCGCAGGAGATCGGCGGGGCCCATGCCCTCGTCGACATCACCGACAAGCGCCAGGTCGATGCCGCCGCAGACCTTGCGGTCAGCCGCTTCGGCCGTCTGGACATCGGCATCAACGCCACGGGATGGGGCCTGCTCAAACCCACCGAGGAAACCTCCGAGGACGATCTCGACCGCATCCTGGGCATTCAGTTCAAGGGGCCGTTCTTCTTCATCCAGGCCTTGCTGCGCACGATGACGCAGGGCGGCTCGATCATCCAGATCTCTTCGGCCACGGCCACCATCATGCTGGAACAGCATGCCGCCTACATGGGCACCAAGGCGGGCATCGACCACGTCATCCGCACCGTCGCCAACGAATATGGCGAGCGCGGCATCCGCGCCAACTCGATCTCGCCGGGGCTCACCGACACGCCGATGGCGGGCGGCACCTTCCAGGTTCCCGAGATGCTGGGCGCCTTCGAGCGCGAGTATCCGCTCGGCCGTTGCGGCACTTCGGAAGACATCGCGGCGGCGGCGGTCTGGCTCGCATCGGACGAATGCTTCATGACCGGCCAGAACCTGCAGGTGAACGGCGGCCTGACGCTGCGCCGGAACCCCAGCCTGCGCGAACTGGGCGAGATCGCGGAGAAAGTCACCGCGCATCTGCGGACCTGAAGGCGCGCCAGTCCACCTATCGGGAGGAAACCTTGACCTGCCGCGAAATTATGCAAGGGTGAATGGCTTGCTGGCCGGTTCTCGCACTGGCCCACGCCATCAGGGGAAATTGCACTTGGCCGCCGCACGACCGGACACCAAACCTGCCTCTAACGTCTGTCCGGAAGACGATGACGCGCCGTTCCCGCTGTTCAAGGAAAGCCTCGCCTATCAGGCGCAGCTTTTCGCGCGGCTGGCGCAGAACGACTACATGGCCCGCATCACCGGCACCGGCATCGCGCCCGCGCAGGCCTACGTGCTGGGAGAATTGTGGTTCAACGAACCGCTCTCGCAAGTCGATCTCGCGCGGCGGCTCGATATCGGCAAGGCCACGGTCGGACAGACACTGGCCCGGCTCGAACGCGCCGGCGTGATCGAGCGGCGCCGCACCGATGCCGATCGGCGCGTCGTCATGGTCCACCTGACCGAGAAGGGCCGCGAACTGCGCGAGCCCTTGCGCGTGGCCACGATCGCCCAGAGCGCCATGCTGGAGGAAAAGCTGGGCAAGGACACCATCGCCGCGCTCACCGCCTTGCTGAACACCGCCAATCAGTCGCTGGTCGGGGCCTTCCCCCAGTCCGTGGACGAAGAGTCCGAAGACACAGACTGACGCTTTGACCGTCTACGCTACGGTAAAGCTGCGGATAGGGTCGCTCCCGTCGAAGTCGCGCGCCGACGTCCTCATGAGGTCGTAGACCGCCAGCAGTTGCGGGGTCGGCTCGTAGAGTTCGACGAAGTGGCCCAGTTCGGCCACGCAATCCACCATCGCAAAGCCCACGCCGGGGGCGACTTCGGCATAGAGCGCGGTTTCGTGCCCGGCCGCCTCGAAACGCGCGATCGCCGCCTGCAGGTCGTCCACGATCAGCGCGACGTGATGCATGCCCTGCGCGCCATCGGGGAAGAGATCGCGGAACACCGAGGGCCCATCGTTGTTCTGCTGGACGAACTCCACCATCACCTCGCCCCACTGCCCGTAAGCCGACGTGTGATCGAGTTCGGCGGGGCGACCGCGATGAAGGCTGCTGGTCAGCGGGATATGCTCGGCGACGTAATAGGGGCCTGAGCCGAAGGCGGCCATATGCGCTTTGGCGGCCGCGACTACGTCGGGAACGAAATAGGCTATCTGCCGCACTGGCATCTTATCTATCGTCATTTCGAGACTCTCCCGCACGGCGTTGACTTTTGATGCGCCTTGATATGGTATGTATGCATACCGACTGGGAAGGTGCAGCGTCAACCCGGTCCGATAACCGACGGGGAGAGACGATCATGGCAAGGGCAGCCGCCTTTTCCGGATGGCGCATGGTGGCCATCTGCTTCTTCATCATGAACTGTACGCTCGGCGCGAACTTCGCGGCCTATGGGGCGCTGGTGGAGGCCATCCAGCGCGAATACGGGACGAGCCGGGCGCTGGCATCGATGGGCATCAGCATGGTGACGCTGGCGCTGGGCCTGCTGGCGCCGCTGGTCGGCGGGCTGCTGCGAAAGGTGTCGATCCGGACGGTGATCCTGACCGGGCTGGCGCTGAACGGCGGCGGCTACCTGCTGCTGACGCAGGCGACCGGCATCGGCGCTTTCCTGGCAATCTACGGATTGCTGATCGGCCCCGGCTTCGCGCTCGCCGGCGTGGTGCCCTGCACCGCTATCGTTTCCAACTGGTTCGCCGAAGGGCGAGGCCGCGCGATCGGCCTCATCAACATCCCGCTCGGCAATGCCCTGCTCCCGCTGGCGGCGGCGGCGCTGATGGCCCACTTCGGCCTTTCCGGGGCGCTGGCCGGAAACGGCCTGCTGCTGCTGGCGCTGTTCCCGCTGGCGTGGTTCCTCGTCGATACGCCCGAGCGAATCGGCCAGGCCCCTCTGGGCCGCGTCGCCACCGCCGCCGTCCCTGTCGGCGAACCGCCGTTGCGAGCCATCGAGATCCTGCGCCTGCCCCAGTTCGCCGTGCTCACGCTGGGCGTCGCGCTGCTGAGCGCCGCCGGGCTGGTCATGGTGGCGCATCTGGTGCCGCTAGCGCTGGATCGCGGCATTCCGCTGGCGCAGGCGTCGCTGCTGCTGTCGGTGTTCGGGCTTGCCGGGCTGATCGGCGCGCCGCTGTTCGGATGGCTCGCCGACCGCATCGGCGCCGGAAGGAGCATGGCGGCGCTGTCACTCGCCTGGATCGCGCCCTGGCTCGCGCTGCTCGTCGCGGGCGACAGCCTGCCGCTGCTGCTGGCCCTCGCCTTCGTGATCGGGCTGCTCAGCAACGGCATCCTCACCCTGTTCGGCGTGCTGGCCGGGGAGTGGCTGGGCGATGCCAACGTGCCGCTGGGAATGGGCCTGTGCTACCTGTTCAAGATCCCGTTCCTGTTCGCCGCCGCGCCACTGGCAGGCGCGATGTTCGACCGCTCTGGCAGCTACGCCCCCACCATCCTGCTGCACGTGACCAGCTTCGCGCTGATCGGCGCCGTGTTCCTGATCTACCGGCCCCGCGCAGTTGCAACGGAGCCGGGCACGCTGGAACCTGCCTGATGGCAGTCTCTCAGCGCGTCTCGACCATCAGCCGGGTGATCCGTAGCGCCGAAATGCGCCATGTACCGTCATCGCAGCGGTAGCGCTCGTGATAATGACCATAGCCCCGGAATTGCGTGAAGGGCGCCCCCGGCGGCGCCCGCAGGATATCCGCCAAGGCCCAGATGCCGGTTGCCTCGTCCGGCGCGACGATGTCGATTTCCGGCATGTGCCCGTAATGCGCGCTGGTCAGGGGATCGATGCCGCTGCTGACATAATCGGCGATCGCCGCGCGCCCGACGATCGGCTCGCCCCGCGCCGCCTCATCCGGATTCTCCTCGAGCGCGCCGCCGACGTCGAATACGGCATCCTCGGTGAAGAGATCCTGAAACCCCGCCCAGTCCTTGGTGTCCATCAGCCGGAAGTAGCGCGCCTTGAGTCGCTTTATCCGTTCGATCGCCACGAGTGTCGCCAGCGCGTCCATAAGCCTCTTCCCGATTTGATCTGTGATTGCGCGTCCGATATGGACGATGGCACTTGGTAAGCATGCATTCGATATGCCACAAGGCCATAATGGCCCGACAGGAGAGATCATGAATTTCGACCACTACTCGCTCCTCACCTTCTCTCGCGAAGGGCGCGTGCTCACCATCACGATGAACCGGCCGGAACTGCTGAACGCGGTCAACCACCAGCTTCACGAGGAAATGGCGCGGGTGTTCTTCGACGCGGCGGACGATCCGGACAGCGACATCGTGATCCTTACCGGCGCAGGCACCGCGTTCTCCGCCGGTGGCGATTTCGAATGGATGGGCGACATGCTGGCCGGCAACCGCGTTCCCTTCGTCCATGAAGCGAAGACGATGCGGCGGATCGTCATGGGCCTGCTCGACTGCCCCAAGCCGGTCATCGCCAAGGTCAACGGCGATGCGATGGGCTTCGGCGCATCGGTGGCGCTGCTGTGCGACGTGGTCATCGCCGCCGAAAGCGCGCGCTTCGCGGACCCCCATGTCCGCATGGGGCTGGTCGCGGGAGACGGCGGCGCGCTGATCTGGCCGCAGCTCATCGGCTTTGCCAAGGCCAAGCATTACCTTCTCACCGGCGACGCCATCACCGCGACCGATGCCGAGCGCTGCAACCTCATCACCTTCGCGGTGCCCGACGCCGAACTGGACGGCTATGTCGCCAAATATGCGCAGAAGCTGGAACGCGGCGCGCAGACCGCGATCCGCTATACCAAGTCCGTCACCAACATCGCCCTGCGCCAGCTGTTCAGCTCGGTGTTCGAGGCCGGCGTCGCCTATGAGGGCCTCGCCACCTACACCGCCGATTTCGGCGAAGCGGTCGATGCAATGACCAGCAAGCGACGTCCGCGATTTTTAGGTCGCTGACGTACTTTCGTTGACAGCGCGGCCGTCGGTCGCCATGATCGTATGCCTACGTATCATCCAGTTGCCGACCGGAACGAGTCGGCCGGGGAGAGGCATATGGACGAAGCGCTCGAAGCTCGCCTGCGCGTTGCGCTCGATCGGCAGGACATCGAACAGGTTCTCAAGCTTTACTGTCGCGCGATCGATCGTTGCGATCTGGAACTGCTGAAGACGGTCTACCATCCGGACGGCACCGACGATCACGGCTCCTTCTCGGGCAATGCGATGGAGTTCGCGGAAGTCATCATCCCCTCGCTGCGCGACAGCATCCTCGACGGGATGCACACCGTCACCCATTGCACGATCGACGTCGACGGCGACTTCGCGACGTCCGAGGCCTATTACTGGGCCTACCAGCGCACCCCCGGCGGGGAGGAGACCGTGACCGGCTTCTTCGGCCCGGACTATGCGGCGCGGACCAGGGCCGAAGGGACCATCGACCAGCCGCACGACTATTACTGCGGCGGCCGCTACATCGACCTGTTCGAACGCCGCAACGGCCAGTGGAAGATCCTGCGCCGCAAGATCACCAACGAATGGAACGACATCAGGCCGAGCACCCGGATCACCGATCAGGGCCATGTCGCACATTACAATCTGCCGGGCACGCGCGACCGGCAGGATCCGGTCTATCTGAACCGCATCCCCGCGCTCGCCTGATCCCGTCCCTACCTCGAGGAGTGCAACCATGGCTTTCGACTATGACGTGATCGTCATCGGATCGGGGGCGGCCGGGATGTCCGCCGCCATCGAGGCGCGGCTGGCCGGCGCCAGCGTGATGGTTGTGGAGGCCGACGGGCATCTCGGCGGCGCCACCCGCAATTCCACCGGCGTCGTCTACGCCTGCGAGACTGCCGCGCAGCGCGAGAAAGGCATCGAGGACAGCGCCGATGCCGTCTACGACTACATCATGACCCTCAACCAGCATGCGGTCCGCCCCGACCTCGTGCGCTGCTATGCCGACGAGAGCGGGGCCATGGTCGCCTGGCTCGAAGAGAAGGGGGTGGAGTTCCCCGCCGCGATGCTGGTCCATTCGGACGTGACCGATGTCCAGCGCGGCCATACCTCGAAGACGTTCGGCCTCGGCATCGCCGATGCGCTCATCAACAGGGCCGGGGCGCTGGGGGTGGAGACCGCGCTGGGCACGCGGATCGACGGGCTGATCGTCGAGCACGGCGCCGTCGTCGGCATCACCGCGCAGGGGACCGAACTGCGCGCACCCAGCGTGGTGATCGCCACCGGCGGCTTCGGCAACAACCCAGAGATGCTGAAGCAGTGGTTCCCCACCGCCGCCTATCATGGCGACAAGACCTGGGCGGTCCATCGCGACGCCCCGTTCATCCAGGGCGACGGCATCGTCCTTGGCCAGCAGGTGGGGGCGCAGATCACCGGCCACGATCGCGGCCTGATCCAGCCCTCCCCCTGCTTCGACAGCCGCTACGTCGAGGCGTTCCTGCCGCCCTGGGTGATCGCGGTGAACCGGGAGGGCAAGCGCTTCATGGCGGAGTGGGAGAGCTATGCGGTCTGCGGCTACCTGATCGCCGAGCAGACCGACAAGCGCTGCTGGGTGATCTTCGATCATCCCACCATGGTCGCGAACGGCGACGACCTGTCCTATGCCGATCCCTACAACAGCGGCCTCGCGATCTCCAGCTGGGAGGAGATCACGATCACCCGCGAAGTCGACAAGGGCATCGTCCACCGCGCCGACAGCATCGCGCAGGTCGCGCGGCTTGCGGGACTGGACCCGGAAGCCGTCGCGGAAACCGTGCGGCGCTACAACGAGGACGTCACCGTCCACGGCGAAGACCGCCAGTTCCGCAAGGACGGCAACGGGCACGCCCTAACCCCGATCGCCACCGCGCCGTTCTATGCGGTCGAGGTGCGCCCCGCGATCATCGGCTTCACCGCCGCCGGGCTGGACATCACGGTCGACGGAGAAGTGCGCGACACGCGCGGGCGGGTGATCCCGGGGCTCTATGCCGCGGGCGAGGTGCTCGGATGCTTCCACGGCAAGCGCTACGCCGGCGGCGGCACCAGCATCGGCAGCGCGGTGGTGTTCGGCCGCCGCGCCGGGATGAAGGCCGCGCAGCATGCCGGTGCCGTCGCCGTTCCCGCCTGAGCCGTGATGGACCGCGACGCCGCCCTGACCCAGCTGCTCGACAAGGATGCCCTGCGCGATCTCGCCACGCGCTATGCCCGCGCGATCGACCGGCGCGATCCGGACCTGCTGCGCTCGGTCTATCACGAGGATGCGATCGACGATCACGGCGTCGTCTTCTGCGACCATGCGGCGACTTTCGTCGCGCGCCAGCCGGAGATCATGGCTCCCTTTGCGATCACCGCGCATTACCTGTGCAACCAGTCCTACCGCATCGACGGCGACCGCGCCGATGGCGAGATCTACTTCATCGCCTATCACCGCACCGTCGAGGAGGAGGCCGAGGCGGACGTAAAGCACCTGATCGTCAACGGCCGCTACCTCGACAATTACGAGCGGCGCGCCGGGATCTGGAAGATCGCCCATCGCCGGCTGGTCTGGGACGCCTTCATCACCCTCGATGCCGCCGCGTCCGACCTGGCGCAACTCGCCGCGCTGGGGGTTGCCGGCACGACTGCCGACGATCGCTCCTACGCCGCGCTCCCGCTGATGGGACGCGGCCGATAGCCCCACCGCCTTGTCCGCGCATGCTGCCCCCCCGGCGCGACCTTGCGCATCCTCCTGCCGGAAACCTGAGCCGCCATGTACGCCCGCTATATCGAAGCCGTCATCCTTGCCCTGCGCGGCCATGTCCGCTCCATCGTCGAGGGGCGCCCCGCCCATATCGTCGACGAATGCGTCTCCACTCTTGCAGCCCTCGCCAATGCGCTGGACAGCGGTGATGCGCCCGAGGGCGACCCGGTCGCCCGGTGGCTGCGCGCCGGGCCGCCCGAAAATCCGGGTCTGCACCGAGATCTGGCCGGGCCGCACGGCGATCTTGTCCAGCGGATCGCCACCGGCACGACCATCGACGACCCCGCCGTCCGCGCCGCCCTGACGCGCGAACAGGTGGAGGGTCGCAAGGCGATGGACCGGATCTTCGGCCTGATGGCCCACCCCGCCGCCGCGGCTTCGGGCGGCAAGGCCGGCATCGATCCGGCAGCGCTGGAACGCTACCTGCGGGAAAGCACCGGCAGCGAGAGCCTGACCGTCTCCGACTTTCGCCAGGTGCTGGGCGGACGATCGCGCCAGACCGCGATCTTCACCGTCTCGGGCACCGATGCCCTGCCCGCCGAACTGGTCGTGCAGCGGCAGACGCCGGGCATGGAGAACCTCTTCGCGGGCACCGCCGTCGAGGTGGAAGTGCTGCGCACGCTGCGCGGTGCGGGCATGGCCGTTCCCGAGGTCTTCTTCACGGTGACGGACCCGGCCGTGCTCGGCGCCTCTTTCATGATCATGGAGCGGGCAGCGGGCGTCCCCGCCCAACGCGACTTCTGGGACATGCCCGCCGATACCGAACACGTCGCCGACATGGCGCGACAGCTGGCGATCCTCCACCGCCATGCCCCCGGCGACCTCGCGGCGATCCTGCCCCGCCCCAGACAGACCGCCGAGGCCGCCGGATGGCTGGAGGAAGCCGAACGTCTTTCCAGCCGCCTTCTCGCCGAAGCGCATGGCCCTTCCGTCACCGTGGCCGCCGCCCTCGCCTGCCTGCGCGAACTGGCGCAAGGCATCGGCGAGACCGAAACCATCGTCCACAACGACTTCATGTTCCACAACGTGCTGGTCGCCGAGGGACGCATCACCGCCGTACTCGACTGGGAGCAGGTCGCGCTCGGTCATCCGGGCGAAGACCTCGGCTACATCTACCCGGTCATCGATGCGATGGGCGACTGGGACCGGTTCCTCGACGCCTATATCGCCGCGGGCGGCGTCCCGGTCAGCCAGCGCGAAGTGGACTTCTTCGCGCTGCGCGCCATCCTGCGGCTGATGGTCATGGTGTTCGAGGGCCGCGCCGCCTTCGAAAGCGGCGGCACCGACGAGATCGTCATCGCCGGTGCCGGGGCGGGCTTCCTCCAGCGCCTGCACCAGCGCCTTGCCGAGGTTCTGGCCGAAGTCATCGCGCGCGGCTGAGAGTGCGTTCGAGAAATCGCGAAAGAGCGATTTCAAAGGCGGCACCGGCCCGCGCCCCCACCCGACCTCCCATCAAGGGTACACTAGTGGGAGGTCGGGTGGGGGAGCGGGCCGGTGCCGCAATGCGCGGACAGACGCATTCTCAAATGCTCCCTGAGTCCACCCGCGACGACGGCTTCAGCCTTGCGGCATCGGATACTGCAGCGCTTCCTGCGCCAGCGACGCGACCAGTTCGCCCGCCCGGTTGTAGACCAGCGCGCGCGCCAGATTGACGCCCTTTTCCGCATTGGGGCCCTCGGTCTCGAACAGCAACCAGTCGTCGCAGCGCATCTGGCGGTGGAACCAGATGCTGTGATCGATGCTGGCGACGAACAGATGCGGCCCCGGCAGCGCCACCACATGCGGCGAGAGCGGCGCCCCCACCAGCATGAAGTCGGAGAGGAACGCGAAGATCTGCCGATGCACTGCCGGGTCATCGATCGCCTCCGAACCGGGCGCGCGCAGCCAGTAGTGGCGCCTGGCGTCGGAAATGGTCTCGGTGAAGCCGAGCGTTCCCGGCAGGCGCACTTCGACAGGATAACGGCCCTCGAACAGCACTGCATAGTCGCGGCGTTCCTCGCCGAGCATCTCGCGAAATTCGGCGCCGTCGATCGCTGCCTCAGGGTCGAACGGTACGGTCGCCGGCCATTGGTGGCTGAAACCCTCGATCGACGTTCGGTACGAGCATTCCATGGTGAAGATCGCATGCTCGCCCTGGCTGGCGACGACGCGGCGGGTCGAGAATCGCCCGCCATCGCGAATGCGCTCCACCGCATAGTCGATCGGCAGGCCGCCGACACCGGCCCGCAGGAAGTACGAGTGCAGCGAATGGATCGCCCGGTCCGTCGCCACGGTCCGGTCTGCCGCCGCCAGCGCCTGCGCCACGATCTGCCCGCCGAACAGCGCACGGTAGGCATTGGGCTGGCTGAAATGGCACCGGAACCGATCGTCTCCCACCTGTTCCATCGCCAGCAGCCCGGCAATATCATGAGTCCACTTCCGCTCGACGAATCCCTGGTCAAAGCTGCGCATCATCGCTCCATCACAACAATGCCGAAGGCTATAGGCATTAACGGTATGATATGCTAGCGAACTAGAATTGAGCAACAAGAGAGAACAGATGCATTCCTACTACAGCCCGGAGGAAGAGGCGTTCCGGCAGGAACTGCGCGACTTTGTCAGCGCCAATCTCCCTGCGGATCTCGAGCGGCGGGGACGCTACGACTATCACCCCCGCCGCGACGATCAGGCGCGCTGGATGAAGGTTCTGGCCGACAAGGGATGGTCGGTGCCGCACTGGCCGGTCGCCTATGGCGGGCCGGGGTGGAGCGGCGTGCAGCGCTTCATCTTCGAGGACGAGATGCGCCGCGCCCATGCCCCGACCGCCGACCGCATCGGCACCGAACTGGTCGCGCCGGTGATCTACACTTTCGGGTCGGAGGAACAGCGCCGGCAGTACCTACCCGCGATCCGCACCGGCGACACGTTCTGGGCGCAGGGTTTCTCCGAGCCCGGCTCGGGATCCGACCTCTCCTCGCTGCGCACCCGCGCGGTGCGCGACGGGGATCATTACGTGGTGTCCGGTCAGAAGACCTGGACCACCGAGGGGCATCACGCCGACATGATCTTCATGCTGGTGCGCACCGACGCGCAGGTGAAGCCGCAGGCGGGGATTTCGGCGCTGCTGATCGACCTGAACAGCCCCGGCATCACCCGCCGCCCGATCTGGACGATCGACGAAGGCCTGACCGTCAACGAGTTCTTCTTCGACGAAGTGCGCGTGCCGGTGGCCAACCTCGTCGGCGAGGAAGGCGCGGGCTGGTCCTACGCCAAGTTCCTGCTCACCAACGAGCGCACCAACAGTGCCGAAGTGCCGCACACCAAGCGCGACATCGCACAGCTGCGCGAAATCGCCGGGATCGAGCGCAAGAACGGCAGGCCGCTGATCGAGGATGCCGCCTTCCGCGCCCGCCTCGCGCGGATCGAGATCGACACCATGGCGCTGGAGATCGCCGTGCTGCGCGCCCTAACTTCGGGATCGCACGAAGGCGGCACGATCGCCTCGCTGGTCAAGGTGCGCGGTTCCGAACTGCGCCAGCGCGTCGCCGACCTGATGGACGAGGCGCTGGGCGACCGGGGTCTCGCCCTCGCGCTCAATCCCGAAGGTGAGCACGTGATGTTCGACGACGGGCTCGCCTCCCCCGTGCCCGATCACGGCATCGGCATTGCGGCCAAGGCCATGTTCCGCCGTGCCACCACGATCTACGGTGGCGCCAACGAGATCCAGCGTACGCTGATCGCCAAGACCGTGCTGGAGCTTTGAGCGCGATGGAATTCGACTATACGCCCGAACAGGAAGCGCTGTGCGACAGCGTCCGCCGCTTCGTCACGCGCGAATACGACTGGGAAGAGCGCCTGCGCATCATCCGCTCGCCGACCGGCGTGGCGGCGGATCACTGGGGCACCTTCGCCGAGATGGGCTGGCTGGGCGCGGGGCTCTCCGAGGAACTGGGCGGCTTCGGCGGCGGGGCGGTGGAAAACGCCCTGATCGCGGAGGAACTGGGTCGTGCCCTCGTCACCGAACCGTTCGTCGCCCACGTCGTCGCCACCGCGATCCTCGCCGCGATCGCGGACGATGCGGCGCTGGCCCACGTCGAGCAGCTCGTGAGCGGCGAGGTGCGCATCGTGCCCGCGCTGCAGGAAGCCGCCGGGCGGGGCGACTGGCGCGTCGTCGATACGCAGCTTCGCGAGGGACGTCTTCATGGCGCGAAGACACTCGTCGAAGGGGCCGCCAGCGCGGACCGCTTCCTCGTCTCCGCGCGCACGGCGGATGGCGTGGTGCTGTGCCTCGTCGATGCCGGAGATGCCAGCGTGACACGCCGGGACTATCGCACGCTCGACAACCGGCGGGTCGCCGATCTGGAGTTCGACGGAACGCGGACCACCGTCCTCGCATCCGGTGTGGCAGCGCAGGCGGCGATCGAGAACGGCATCGAGCACGGCCTCGTCACGCTATGCGGCGAGGCGCTGGGCATCGCCGATGCGGCCTTGTGGACGACGCGCGACTACCTGAAGGTGCGCAGGCAGTTCGGCACGACGATCGGCAACTTCCAGGCACTGCAGCACCGCATGGCGGACATGCTGATCGAGACGGAGATGAGCCGATCGGCGCTCTATGCCGCATTCGGTGCCTTCGCCCGGGACGATGCGGACGCCCGCACCGCCGCCGTCTCGGCCGCCAAGGTCCAGGCGGGGACCGGGGGGCTGTTGGTCACTGGTCAGGCGATCCAGCTGCACGGCGGCATCGGCGTGACGGAAGAACTGATCGTCAGCCATTTCTACCGCCGCCTCTACGTCATCGCCCGCCAGTTCGGCGATACCGACCTGCACCTCGCGCGCTTTGCCGAGGCGCGCGACCGGGCGGCATGAGGCGCGCGTCAGTGATAGGTCCGGCCACCGTCCACCGATAGCGCGACGCCGGTCACGAAGGAGGAATCGCGCGCGGTCAGGAACAGGATGGCCTCGGCGATTTCCTCGGCATCGCCGACGCGCTTGAGGGCATAGGGGGAGCCGGGCTGCCGCGCCGCCTCGCGCATGCTGTCGGGCAGCAGCGGCGTATCGACCACGCCCGGACAGATGCAGTTCACCCGGATCGCCGGGGCCAGTTCGAGCGCCAACGCCTTCGACAGCATGACCAGCCCGCCCTTGGAGGCGCAGTACGACGCCATGCCCGGCGCCGAGGGCATCAGCCCCTGCCCCGAGGCGATGTTCACCATCGTACCCGCGCCCGCCTCGCGCATATGGGGCAGCACCGCGCGCATCATCAGGAACGGAGCGGTGAGGTTCACGCCCAGCGTCCGCTGCCAGTCCTCCAGCGCAAGATCGCCAAGCAGACCCATGCCGCCGATCCCCGCGACGTTGACGAGGCCATCCAGCCCCCCCAGCGCCGTGGCTGCGGCCTCCACCCCGTCGGCGATGGCCGCCTCGTCGGGCAGGTCCACCACGGCATGATGGCAGCCCAGTTCCCCGGCAAGCGCCGCAAGCGCAGCGCCATCGCGATCATGGAGCGAGAGCGCGGCACCATGCGCCGCGAACAGCCGCGCCGTCGCCAGACCGATCCCCGATGCGGCCCCGGTAATGACGATCCTGCGCCCCGACAGCCTGGCCTCTTTCATGATGTTCTCCCCTGGATGCGCAGACCCGACCGGGTCATGTGCGTGTGATCGTCTGCCCGCCATCGACGACGAGCGTCTGCCCGGTGACATGGCGCGCGGCATCGGACGCCATAAACGCGATCGCGGCGGCCACGTCCTCGGGCTCGGCGATCCGGCGCAGCGGCGTCGCGTCGCGGATGGTGTCGATGAAGCCGGGAACGTCCCGCAGGCTGCGGATCATGTCCGTCGCGGTGGTGCCCGGCGCCACCGCGTTGACGCGCACACCTTCGGGTCCGCATTCCACCGCCAGCAATCGCACCAGTTGCTCCAGCGCCGCCTTGGAGACGCCGTAAGCCCCGCTGCCGGCCATCCCCACGCGCGCGTTGACCGACGAAACCAGCACGATCGCCCCCGAACGCGCCCTGAGATACGGCATCGCATGGCGCGCAAGGCGCAGCGGACCGGCGACGTTGGTGTCCATGACTTTCGCCCAGACGGCATCGTCGAGCGCGATCGCGGGATCGAACACGGGATTGATCGCCGCATTCCCGACCACGACGTCCACCCCGCCGAACGCCTCGACACAGGCAGCGACCAGCCTTGCCACGTCGGCATCGCAAGCGGCATGGCCGGGCACGGCAAGGCACTCCAGCCCTTCATCCCGCAGCCGGCGCTCGACCGCATCGCACGCTTGCGCCTTTCGCGAGGAAAACGCGACGCGCGCCCCGCGCCGTGCAAGGTATTCGACCGTGGCCAGGCCAATGCCACGGGTTCCGCCGGTGACTATCGCCGCCTTGTCGACAAACATCCTGTCTCCCCTCCCTCCGCTGCGGCGGCGAGCCGCACGGAAAAATTTTGCTCGGCCGTCTTTTTGGGCTTGGCTCAGTGAGCATGAGAACTAAAAGCATGCTTACTGGTTACGACGCTGCGGTCAAGCGAACACGCGGGTCAATCGGGGGAGACAACATGACCAGAGTTTTCGAACCATCGGTCGCCGTCATCGCACTGGCTGCGGGTCTATGCGCAATCGGCGCTCCAGCCAAGGCGCAAGATGCACCTCAGGCAGCGGCGCCGATCGACGATGGCGCCATCGTCGTCACGGCGCGGCGCCGCGAAGAGACGCTGATGGACGTGCCGATCGCCATCGCCAGCGTCGATTCGAAAGTGCTGCAATCCAAGGCGATCAACGATCTTCGCGCGCTCGACGGCTTCGTGCCCAACGTCAACATCCAGGCCGCGACCACTTCGGCCTCCTCGGCGCAGATCTTCCTGCGCGGGGTGGGCGTGGACGACGTCGGGTTCGGCACCGATCCGAACGTCGGCGTCTACCTCGACGACGTGTTCATCGGCCGTCTCGTCGGCTCGATGGCGGGCGCGCTGGATCTCGAACGCATCGAAGTGCTGCGTGGCCCCCAAGGCACGCTCTACGGCCGCAACTCGACCGCCGGCGCGGTCAAGTTCGTGACGCGCAAGCCCGATCTGGAGGAAACCGGCGCCAAGCTTTCCGCCACGCTGGGCACCGACGACCGCCGCGATTTCAAGGCCAACGCCAACATCGTGCTGTCCCCGGGCAAGGCGGCGCTGATCCTGGCGGCGCAGACCCGCGATCAGGACGGCTACATCAAACTCGTCGATGCCGACGGCAAGGATACCGGCGAACGCGGCAACGGCGTCCATGCGCAGGACTACCGCGCGATGCTGCGTCTCGTGCCGGTCGACGACCTGACGCTGGACATCGCCGCCGACTACACGCGCAACCGCTCGGGCATTCAGGCGCTCACGCCCACCAACTGCGCCGCGCTGGGCACCGTGCCGGGGCTGGTGACCGACCCGCAGACCGGTAACTACGTCCCCGGCAACGTCTCGGCCGGGCAGTTCGAGCGTTGCCCGCTCTATTACGGCGATGCCTATACGTCCTATCGCGGCCCATTTGCGAAGAACGATCCGCGCTACGATTCCGCCGGTATTGCGGGCACGCTTTCGTGGGATACCGGCGTTGGCACGCTGAAATGGGTCTCGGGCTATCGCGGTTTCCGCGACGTCTTCGCCTCTTCGCTGTGGGCCAAGCCGCCGCCGTATACGCAGGTCAATCTCCACTCGCACCTCAAGCAACGCCAGTTGCAGCAGGAAGTGCAGCTGTCTTCGGCCGGTAACGGGCTGATCGACTACACGGTGGGGCTGTTCTACTATCGTGAGCGCGTCCATTCGCTCTACCGGTCGCAGATCGGAACGCTGGCGACGGTACCGCGCCTCAATGACGACACCCAGATTTCCAACTCCTACGCGGCTTATGGCGAATTCTACGTCCGCCCGCTCGAAGGGCTCGAACTGACGCTCGGCGGGCGCTATTCGCTCGACCGCCGTTCGGTGGACCGGGTGCTCTATTCCGCGATCACCAACCCGACGCCCACGGCGACTTACGCGGCCCGGATCAAGTCGCACAAGTTCACGCCCAAACTGGGCGTCAGCTACGATACCGGCGCGGTGCTGCTCTACGCTTCCTACACCGAGGGGTACCGGACACCGGGCTTCATCACCTCCAACCCCGGCAATCTTGCGGGCATGATGCTGCAGTCGAAGATGGAGTCGGAAAAGTCGGTGGAGGGCGGCGTGAAGGCCAGACTGCTCGACAACCGCCTGAACATCTCGGCCGCCGCGTTCTCGGCGAAGTACCGCAACCTGCAGGCGACGCTGACGATCAACGGAGTGACGCAGGTCGTCACCTCCGATGCGCGGATCGACGGGCTGGAGTTCGAGATGAGCCTGCGTCCGGTGCATGGCCTGTCGCTGTTCGCCAACGGCGGCCTCATGCAGACGAAGTACACCTCGCCACCGGCGGGGCAGCCCTACGCGCGTGACCTGAAGCACGCGCCGGGGCATAACTTCGTAGTGGGCGGCCTTTACGAGACTTCGCTCGGCAGTCTGCCCGGCACCTTCTTCCTGGGCACCGACATCGCCGTTACCGGCAAGGCCTTCCGCAACGTCGCCAACACCATCGACCAGCAGTCGGACGGCTACGAACTCCTGAGCGCCCGCGTCGGCTACCGCGCCGAGAACGACAAGTGGTCCATCACCGTCGGCGGCACCAACCTGCTCGACAAGACCTACTACCTGCTCGGCACCGAGAACCAGGCGCGGTCTTACCAGCCGGGACGGCGGATATACGCAACCGTGGAAACCCGCTTCTGATCGCCGGCGGTCGCAACCCGGCCGCTTCCCTCCCTCCAGCCTGGACAAACCGGATGAACAGCGAAAAGACCGACCGCATCAAGGCCGCCTACGCGCGCGACGAAAGGGAGGACCGCCCCGCCGTAGCGCCCGGAGACATTCCCTGGCGCTACGAGGCGATCACGCCCGAGTGGATGACGCATATCCTGTGCAAGGGCCATCCCGAGGCGCACGTGACCGGCGTCACGCTCGACGTGCCGGATTCGGGCACCTCCAACCGTCGCCGGATCTTCGTGACCTACAATGCGGCCGGGCAGGCGCTGGGCCTGCCGCCCTCGGTATTCTGCAAGGCGACGGTGGACCTGCGCAACCGCCTGTTGCTCTCGACCTCGGGCCTGCTGAGCGAGACGACGTTCTACAACGCCATCCGCCCGCACCTCGCGATCGAGGCGCCCGAAGCCTACCTCGCGACATACGATCCGGAATCCTACGCCTCGATCGTGATGCTCAGGGACATGGGCGGCCAGTCCACCTTCTGCAACCATCATACGCAGATGACGCTGGAGCGGGTGCAGGACCAGATGCGCGTGCTCGCCACGCTGCACGGGCAGTATTACCGCTCGCCGCAGCTGGACGGGGCGCTGGCGCACATGTTCCGCTATGACGACCGCTTCGCCGCGCTCGATCGCGACCACGACTTCAAGGGCATGTGCGAAGCGGGCCTGCTGGCCGCCGGCGAGGTGGTCCCCGCTCGCCTGATGGCGCGCGAAGGCGAAGTGTGGAATGCCACCGTCGCCGCCTCCAACCGGCACGGCGAACTGCCGCTGACGATCACGCACGGCGACGTCCATCTCAAGAACTGGTACATCACGCAGGACGGCCGCATGGGCCTGTCCGACTGGCAGGTGACCTCGAAGGGGCACTGGTCGCGCGACGTCGCCTATACGATCTCGACCGCGCTGACGATCGAGCAGCGCTGCGCCTGGGAGCAGGATCTGCTGCGCTATTACCTCGACGCCTTCGCCGCCGCCGGGGGCGAGCGGGTGCCGTTCGAGGACGCGTGGCTGAACTATCGCCAGCAACTGCTGACGACGCTGGCCTGGTGGACGATGACGCTGACGCCGCTGGGCGATGTTCCCGACATGCAGCCGCGCGACATCACCCTGGAATTCATCGCCCGCATCGCCACCGCCATCGACGATCTGGACGCGCTGGACAGCCTGAATTGAGAGGTTGATTGGAAATCCGGCAGCAGCCGGATTTGCGGCACCGGCCCACGCCCCCACCCGGCCTCCCATAAGGATACACTAGTGGGAGGCCGGCCCCCTCAGCGAAAACGTCCCCCGGACGTTTTCGTGATCTTCGGGACGGGAGCGGGCCGGTGCCGCAAAGAAAATGCCGCTTTCGGCATTTTCCAAACAGACTCTCAGAACAGGCCCCGCGTATAGCCTCCATCCACCGAGATGGTCTGGCCGGTCACGTAGGATGCCCTATCGGAGCAGAGGAACGCGCATAGCCCGGAGACTTCCTCGGGCGTACCAGGGCGGCCCATCGGGATGCGCGGCTCCTCCTCCCACTTCGGCGCGCCGCTGGCGGCACCGCCGGCGTGGGTATCGCTGTTGGCGGCGGTGTCGATATGCCCCGGGGCAATGCCGTTCACGGTGATGCCGTAAGGCGCGAACTCGTTCGACAGGCTGCGGTGCAGGCCCAGCGTCGCGGGGCGGAAGGTGTTCGACAGCACGATGTTGTAGAAGCGGTGCGGCTCCTTCATGCACACCGAGCCGAGGCTGAGGAAACGCCCCCAGCGCGCCGCCTTCATCGCCGGGCTGAATTCGCGGGCGAGGAATACCGTGCTCATGACGATCTGTTCCGCGCTGAGGCGGAAGTCGTCGTCGCTGGTTTCCTCGAAGCTGAAGCGGTTGATCGGACGAACATTGGCCACCACGATCAGCGGATCGCCGAACGCCTCTCGCGCATGGGCCCCGGCGCGCGCGACGTCTTCGCGCAGCGTCATGTCGGCGCTGATGCCGCTGGCGCTCCCCCCTTCGCTGCGGATCAGTTCCACCGCTTCGCGCAGCGGTCCCTCGCGTCGCGCCGCCAGCACGACGCGCGCCCCTTCCGCCGCCAGTTCGCGGGCGACCGCCAGCCCCATCCCCGCGCTGGCGCCCGAGACGAGCGCGACCTTGCCCTCCAGCCCCAGCTTCATGCCCGTGCCTCCTGCGCTGCGCCCAGCCAGCGGACGAAGCGCGAATCGGGGCGGGCCCACTCCATCCGGGCAGCGCGGCGATACAGCAGCCAGCGATCGCCCAGCGGACGATACTCGTCGTCGTAGCCGCCCGCATGATCGAGCCCGAGTTCGGTGAACACCATCACGTAAATCGAGGCATTGGCCCGGTCGGGCGCCTGCTGCTCGATCATGATGCTGGTCAGGTGATGGCGCTGGAAATTGCCCGGCGCGAAGGCATCGCGCTTCTGCGCACCCGCACGCATCGCGGCGATGATCGCATCGGGGCCATGCAGCGCCTCTCCGCCCTGCACGTCCATCTGCGCCTCGGGGTGAAAAACCTCGCGGTGCCGCTCGTAATCGGCGGTGTCCGCATTGCGGTTGTAAAGCTCTATCGTGAAGCGGATCGCTTCCCGCACGCGGGCCTGTTCAAGCGTCATGGCGTTGCATCCTCATTATGATATGCTAAGATACCATCTGAACTCGGCGCCAAAAGCAAGCGCCTAATAACGATAGAGGAGAAGAGCCCATGGCGACCGCGTCGAAAGTCCGTGGCTACGGATCGGACGAGCGTCCTCTCGCCGCCGAACTGTGGCGCAGGGAGGCCCATCAGCCGGACCATCCCGCGATCGCCGCGCAAGGCAATTTCGAGCCGGATCTCTACAACGTCGATCACAAGCGCTACTTCGATCCGTCCTGGGCGCAGGACGAGATCGACCATGTATGGTCGAGGAACTGGCTGCTCGCCTGCCGCGAGGAGGACATTCCCGAAGTCGGCGACCGACTGCCGCTGCAGGTGGGATCGCTGTCGTTCCTGGTGATCCGCTCGGCGCCGGACACCTTCAAGGCGTTCTACAACAGCTGCCTGCATCGCGGGACGATGCTTTGTTCGAAGAAGGAATCGGGCGCGACGATCCGCTGCCCCTATCATGCCTGGGAGTGGAACGCCGACGGCCGCCTGAAGCGCATCCCCAGCCACTGGGATTTCCCGGAGATCACCCGCCTCAACGGCGCGCTTCCGGAAGTGATGCTGGAGCGCTGGGGCGGCTTCATCTTCATCAACGCGAACGACGACGCCGCGCCGCTGTCCGAAGCGCTGCACGTCGTGCCCGAACACTTCAGGGACTTCGCGCCCGAGCGCCGCTACACCGCCGCGCGCTTTCGCAAGCTGGTCCGCGCCAACTGGAAGGTCACGCAGGAGGCCTTCCAGGAAGCCTATCACCTCTATGCCACGCACCCCGAAGCGGTGCCCTTCACCGGCGATGCCCAGGGCGAATACCTGATCTGGGAAGGCGAGCACGGCCAGGTCGGCCGCAACCTGACATGCTCGGCGGTGCCCAGCATGCATGCACCGAGCGAGGATACCGCGCTCAAGGCCGGTATGATGTTCGCGCAGGGCATGTGCGACTGGCACTATCCCGGCGAGGCACCGCCAGTCCTCGATGAAAATGGCGACATCCGCGCGCAGCTTGGCGCCTGGCACCGGCAGCTGGCCTCACGCTTCTATGGGCGCGAGATCGATCTTCCCGATGCCCTGATGCTGGATAGTCCGCTGTACTTCGTCTATCCGCACGCCTGCTTCTGGCTCTCCGAAGCGGTGCCGTTCGTCTACCAGTTCCTGCCGCACGAAAGCGACCCGGAACTCAGCTACTTCGACGTGCGCGTGATGCTGCCCTGCCCGGAGGAAGGCCCTGCCCCGGCCGCCGCGCCCGCCATCGAACTGGACGCGGACCAGAGCGTCTTCGCGCATTGCCCGGACTTCGGCTTCCTCGGCTATATCTTCGATCAGGACATGTCGAACATGCCGCTGATCCAGAAGGGGGCGCATGCGGCGGACCCGGAAAAGCCGTACACGCGCCTGGGCATCTATCAGGAGATGATCATCCAGCACTGGAACGGCATGATGGAACGGCAGATCGCCGCCGGTAAGGCCGCGAAGGCTTGAGAGACCGTTTGAGAAATCGCGAAAGAGCGATTTCAGATGCGGCACCGGCAAAACGAAAGAGGGGCCGCTCCGGCATGGAGCGGCCCCTCTTTCGCTGCCGTCGCAGCGACGGTGTCAGCGGCGCTGGATTTCCCGCTTGCTCAGCGTCGCCTTGACCACGCCGCCATCCACCGTGAACTCGGCGGCGGGCAGCGTCACCATCCGCGACCCGATGATGAGCTGCACCGCGCTCACCTTGTCCCCCGCCATGACGACGCGGTTGACCTTGCCCACCGGCTGCCCGTCCGACGCCAGCACGACCGCGTCGCGCACCGGCGCGCCGTCGTCCGCATAAGCCGCCGACGATGCCAGCAGAGCAGCGGCAAACAGAGCAGTTCCCAATTTCATGTCATTCTCCTCGCAGATCCCGAAATCTGCGTGGCAAAATTAGTATGCTAGCACAACATTATTTTTGCAGTGCGGCAGAAAATCCCGCCCCCCCGATCGGCGATCATCTTCAGAGATGCGCCACCTCGTTGAAAGTGCGCAGCTTCCAGCTACCGTCCGGATTGACGAGCAGGCGCGAGATCGAGGCGTTCTCGACCCCGGTGAAGGCGAATCGGCGGCTCTGGGTCGCCTGCCGGCAGATCTCGGCAATGGTGCCGGCATGGCTGAACAGAACCGAGGTCTCGCCCTCGCCGACGCCGTCCAGCAGATGCGCCATCCCGCGCCGCACGCGCTCGGCGAAGTCGTCGACGGGTTCGGCGTTGGGAATCACGTCCCAGCGCTCCTCGGCGAACATCCGGGCGATGAGGGGATTGCGGGCATGGGCGTGCTCGTAGAACGTATGTTCGAAGTCGCCCATGTGGACTTCACGCAAGTCATCGATCACTTGCGGTTGCAGCCCGGTGGCCTGGACCAGCGGTGCCGCCGTCTGCCGGGTCCGCCGCAGCGGGGTCACGAAGACGGCCGAGATCGCCGTCCGCGCCAGCGCCGCACCGACCGCCTGTGCCTGCACCTCCCCGTCCAGGCTCAACACCGGGTCCGAGATCGACAGCGGACCCAGTTCGATCGTGTCGACGGTCGCCCCGACGCTCGATCCATGCCGCACCAGAATGATCTGGCGCATGCCCGGCGCAAGTGCGAAGCGCCGCTGCGCCCCCGTCGCGCCCGCGAAAGTGCGATCCTCGGCCTCGTCCGTCATCCAATGCCCTTTCGGTTTCTGCGGAAACCGTTGTTCATTAATACTCTTACGTATGGTATTGCAGCTGACTATCGTCAAGGCTATGCTCGGGAACCTGAGCCGAAAAGGCCGTCCATGTCAGGAGAGAGTAATGGAAGCCGCGTCTTCCCAACGGTTCTACGAGCGTGAAAACCTCGCCAACCCCTTCCCGCTCATGGCGCAGATGCGCGAGAGCAATCCGGTCGAGCTGACCACCGATCCGGCCGGTCGCGCGATATACGTCGTCACCGACCTCAAGCTGATCGAGGAGGCGGCCAAGCGCACCGCCGACTTCTCCAACCGCTTCGGCCACCTGCTGATGGCGGGGGGCGGCGCCGATGCCGAGGTCGCCTCGATCCTCGCCTCCGAACCGCTCGAAGCGACACTGCTGCTGACCACCGACGACCCCGAGCACATGCGCTACCGCGCCCTCGTCAACGCCGCCTTCGCGACCGGCCGCGTCTCCCACATGGAAGAACGCATCGGCCAGTTGATCGACGAGCTGATCGACGACTTCATCGAGGAAGGCTCGGTCGATTTCGTGAACCGCTTCGCGGTGCTGCTGCCCACCTACATCATCGCCGACATCCTGGGGCTGCCGCGCGACAAGTACGACAAGGTGAAGCTGTGGTCGGACGCGGTCATCACCGTCGTCGGCCGCATGGGCACGCGCGAGCAGGAAGTAGAGTGCGCGAAGCTGATGGTCGAGTTCCGGCGCTATGTGAAGGATACCGTGAAGGCACGGCGTCTGGAGCCGCGTGACGACCTGATTTCCGACCTCGTGCGCGTGCAGGTGGACGGCGTCTCTCCGCTGACCGACGACGAAGCGGCGGCGCTTGCCTTCGAGACCGGCGTCGCCGGCAACGAGACCACGCGCAACACGCTGATGAGCGGCATGGTACAACTGCTGCGCCACCCCGAACAGCTGCAGGCGCTGATCGACGATCCCTCGCTCATCAACAACGCGATCGAGGAAATCCTGCGCTACGAGACGCCCGCCTCTTCGATGTGGCGCATCGCCCACCACGACACGCAGCTGGGCGGCGTCGACATCCCCGCCGGCGCCACGCTGCTGCTGCGCTATGACGGCGGCAATCGCGATCCCAAGCGCTTCGAGGCGCCGGACACCTTCGACATCCGCCGCAAGAACGCGCGCACGCACATCGCCTTCGGCGCGCCCAGCATGCACCGGTGCCTCGGCCAGATGCTCGCCCGCAAGGAACTGAGCATGGCCTTCCCGCGCCTGCTCTCGCGCATGAAGAACATCCGCATCGGCGCGGGGAGCGAGACCGATTACCTGCCCAGCCTGATGTTCCACACGATCGGCAGCCTGTTCCTCGATTTCGATCCCGGACCACGCCAGCCGCAATCGGTACCGGAACCGGCCGAGTAGCACGACGCGGCACGCCTCGACACGCGGCGGCCAACCTTGGGAGAGGATCGGTGAACGAGAGCTACGACTACATCATCGTCGGAGCCGGATCGGCGGGCTGCGTGCTTGCCAACCGGCTTTCGGCGGACCCGCGCCACAAGGTTTTGCTGCTCGAGGCGGGCGGGGAGAACAGGAGCTTCCTGGTCGACATGCCCAAGGGCATCGGCAAGCTGGTGACGGACCCGAAGCATGCCTGGTCCTACCCGGTCGGGCCTGCGGAGGCGCCGTCGGAAGTGTGGCAGCGCGGTCGCGGGCTCGGCGGGTCTTCGGCGATCAACGGCATGATCTACGTGCGCGGACAGCCCCAGGACTTCGATGCCTGGGAACGGGAGGCGGGCGCGGACTGGGGCTGGGCGGCGATGAAGCAGGCCTATCGCTCGATCGAGGATCACGAACTGGGCGACGACGGCGTGCGCGGCGTCGGCGGACCGGTTCACGTCTCGACCAACAAGTTCCGCTATCCGCTGGCCGAACGCGCGATCGAAGCCGGCGTGCAGATGGGACTGCCGCGCCACTACGAGGATCTGAACCGCGAGGATCAGGAAGGCGTCGGCTACTACTGCTACAACATCAAGGCCGGGCGGCGGCAGAGTTCGGCGCGCTGCTTCCTCGATCCGGTCAGGCACCGCAACAACCTGACGGTCGTGACGCAAGTCCACGCCGACCGCATCGTGTTCGAGAACAGGCGGGCCGTCGCCGTCGCCTGCCGCGTCAATGGCAAGCCCGTGCGGTTCGACTGCCACGGCGAGATCATCATCAGCGCGGGCAGCATCGAATCCCCCAAGCTGCTGCAGCTTTCGGGCATCGGCCCGGCCGAGGTGCTCAGGCAGCACGGCATCGACGTGGTACACGACAGCCCGGACGTCGGCCGCCGCATCCTCGAACACCTCGGGCTCATGGCCACTTATCGGCTCAAGGGCGGCGAGAAGGGCGTGAACCACCGGCTGCGCGGACTGGGCCTTGCCGCCAGCGTCGGCCAGTACATGATGTTCCGCAGCGGGCCGCTGGCGAACGGCGCGATGGAAGTCGGCGCCTTCCTGAAGACGGACCCCGCCCAGGCGCGGCCCAACGCCCAACTGTATATCAGCGGATGGACCCTCGAAATCCCGGAAGAGCGGGACAAGGACACGGTCGCGCCGATGCAGTCGGTCGAACGCACGCCGGGGCTGACCTTCACCGCCCAGCTCATCGGGCTGGAAAGCGAGAGCGCGCTGGCGCTGTCCTCGCCCGATCCCGATGCGCCGGTGACGATCCGGCCCAACTGGCTGGCGACGCCGGGAGACCAGCGCGCCGCGATCGACGTCGTCCGCTTCATCCGGCGATACGTCGATCAGGACGCGCTCAGCCCCTATGTCGGGGAGGAAGTCGCTCCGGGGCCGCAGTATCAGGGCGACGACGATATCCTCGCCGCCGTCCGCCGCATCGCGCTGTGCGGGACGCATGCGGTGCGCAGTTGCCGCATGGGCCGCGATGCCGGCTCGGTGGTGGACGAGCGCGCGCGGGTACGCGGCGTTCACGGGCTGCGCGTGGTCGACTGCTCGATCATGCCCGGCCTGATATCCGGGAACACCAATGCTCCGGCGATGGCGACGGGATGGCGCGCCGCCGAACTGATCCTGCAGGACGCCGCGGTGCGCAACGCCGCCTGATCGGCATCCCCGCGGCGGGCATAGCGAACACGGGGGAGATGAAGCGATGAACACGCTCGACCAGAAGATCTGTGCATGGGGCGGGCCGTTCTGCGCGGCGACGCTGGGTACGGGGCTGCTGCTGGCGGGTTTCGTTCCCCCGCCCTCGCCAGCCCTGTCGGCGGACCAGATCGCGGCGCTGTTCCGCGACAACTCCATGCTCATCCGTATAGGCATGATCCTGGGGCTGGCGGGCATCACCGGCTATGCCGCGCTGGTCTGCGTCATCACCGCGCAGATGCGCCGCATGGACACGCCGACCCGGCTGGCGGCGGACATGCAGCTTGGCGCAGGCGCGATCGGCGTGCTGACGGTCATGTTCCCCAACATGCTGCTGGCGATCGCGGCCTTCCGCCCCGAACGCGATCCCGCCCTGACGCAGCTGCTGAACGACGTCGCCTGGCTGCTGATAATCCCGGCCTTCCCGACCTTCCTCGCCCAGTTCGGCGCGATCGCCATCGGCACGTTCACCGACCGGCGCCCCGATCCGGTGTTCCCGCGCTGGGTCGGCTACCTCAATTTATGGATCGGGCTGCTGTTCTGCCCCGGCGCGCTTGCCTACATCTTCCGCAGCGGTCCTTTCGCGTGGAACGGACTGCTGGCGTTCTGGGTGGCGGCGGGGGCCTTCTTCGTCTGGCTGGTGGCGATGACGCCGCTGACGCTGGGCGCGATCAACCGATCCGCGCGCGAGGGCGCATGACCATGACCGACTTCACCGCCTCCCATCCCGCGCCCGGCACCCACATCCCCGGCGAGGCGGGGCTATGGGTGATGATCTTCGGCGACATGCTCGTGTTCGGCCTCTTCTTCGTCACTTTCGCGGTCTACCGGCTGGACGAGGTCGCCACCTTCACCGCCTCACAGGCGCGGCTGAACCAGGGGCTGGGACTGCTCAACACGCTGCTGCTGCTGACGAGTTCGCTGGCGGTGGCGCGCGCGGTCGGCAAGCTGCGCGAGGGCCACGCCGCACAGGCCCGGCGGGCCGCCACGGCAGGGATCATCCTAGGGCTCGGCTTCGTCGGCGTGAAGTTCGTGGAATATGGCGAGAAGTTCGCCGACGGCATCCTGCCCACGACCAACGACTTCTTCATGTTCTACTTCGCCTTCACCGCGATCCACCTGCTGCACGTGCTGGTCGGCATCGCCGCGCTGCTGTTCGTACGCTGGCGCTGCGGCACGGCGGTGACGCGAGGCGGGATGAGCGCGGTCGAGGGCTGCGGCGTGTTCTGGCATCTGGTCGACGTGCTGTGGGTCGTCCTGTTCGCCATCCTCTACCTGCACCAGTGAGGGCATCATGAAGCAACGGCTTTCCTCGCCCGTCGCCGTCTGGCTGCTGCTGGTCGGCGCGACGCTGCTGTCCTACCTAGCGCAACTCGAAGCGATGCGCGGCAATGCGCGGCTGGTCGGCTCGGCGATCCTGGTCATCGCCTTTGCGAAAGTGTGGCTGATCGGCATGCGCTTCATGGAACTGGACGATGCCGTCCCGATGCTGCGCCTGTGCTACACCGCCTGGGTCGTCGTCATGGCCGGGGCGCTCGTCACGCTGTTCTGGCTGGCCTGAAGATTCTGAATGGCCTGAAGTTCCGGCCGTCAGCCCGGCGTATCGCGCAAGTCGGCGAAGCTGGCGACGATCGGTCCGGTGCCGCGAAAGAAGTCGAGCGCCTTGCGCACCTTTTCCGGCACCGCGATCCGGGCAGGATCATAGCCCGGCATGACCAGCCTGACGAGACCCGGCAGCATGTGGAGCAACTGCCGCCGCTTGATCCGGCTGACCACCCGCCGCGACGCCTTGACCTGCGCGGCGCTCATGCCTGCCCGGTATTTGTCGAGGATCACCGCTTCGGCAGCGGAGAACAGCACGTTGATGTGCCAGAACGAATAGAGGAAGCCCGCGATCCGCAGCAGATAGCCGCCGCCCACCGCATGAAGGGCACGGTGGCAGGTGGTGCGATGCTCAAACTCCTCGGCGACATGCCATTGCAGCAGGTTGGCGCCATAGGCATCGCCGCCCTTGAACATGGCGTCGCAATGTTCGAGCAGGTAGCATGCGCTGAACGTCGCGGTCGTCTCGAAGCCGGCGCAGTACGCCACGTTGAACGCGAGAGAACGTCCCGCGCGCTGACGCTGAAGGTCGGCGACGGTGCGGTCGATCACCGCCTGCAGGCCATCGTATCCGCTGTCGAACATCAGCTTGTTGAAAGCCATGTGGTAGCGCGAATGCGTCGCCTCCTGCCGGATGAACAGGGCGATTTCCTCCGCCAGCGCAGGATCGTGCGCGCAGCAATCGCGCCGGACCTCGCTCATCACGTTGTTGAGATAATGCTCGACGTAGGGGATCACCACCGAGGCGCCGTTCAGGACATGCGCGAATTCGGGCACCGGCGACCAGTTCACGTCGGCGTCGCTGCGGGCGATATCGGGCTTGCGCACCGTCAGGCTCATCGGCTTCTCCCATCGTCTTGTCAGGCTGGAAGCATAGCAGCCGCGCTGGAAGCCAAGGTTGACCCGATAGCGCGGATCACGCCATTGAATGCACCGATCACGCCAGAGAGGTGCCCATGACGGTCCTTGCCCAGCGCATCCGGCGTTACGTGGAACTGTCCGGCCGGATGGAAGGCGCCGCCTGGCTTGCCCGGGCCCGCGCCGCGATCGACAGCGGGCAGGACTTGAGCGCGGCGGACCTTGCCGCCGCCATCGCGCTGCTGCTGCCGCTGACCCCGCCCGATTTCGCGCTGCGCTGCGGTCGCGAGGAGCGGTTGAGCGATCTTGGTACGGTCGGGCACGCGATCGCCAGCAGCCGGACGCTGGAGCAGGCACTCAGCATCTGGTCCGCGCATTCCGGCGACATCGACCCGCTGATGCACTTCCGCATCCACGTTCGCGGCGAATCGTGGCGGACCGAGTTCACCGCCTCCACAGACCTCTCCCCCGCCGTCCGTCGCTTTCTTGCCGAGGAATGGCTGTCCAACTTCTTCACTTTCCTGAAGGAAGTCACCGCGCTGGTCGATCCAGCCGCGCGCATCGAATTGCGCCACCCGCCCGCCTTCGGCCTTGCCTACGAACTCTGGTTGCCGGTCCGGCCCGAATTCCGGCGTGCGGCCAACCGCCTGACGCTGTCGCGCAGCCTGCTGGCCACGCCGCTGCGGTCCCGCAACGACGAGATGCTCGACCTGATCCTGCGGCATTTCCGCGATCGCCCGGCGGCTCCGGCGCCATGGAGCGAGCAGGTCCGTCGCACCCTGACGAGCCACGCCGCCGACACCCC
>JASGGD010000030.1:0-35393 GCA_047605225.1 Novosphingobium sp. | reverse complement strand
GCTTCGACAAGCTCAGCCTGAGCGGCTTTGAGAGCGGGTCGTTAAATTCCGCTCAGGCTGAGCTTGTCGAAGCCCCCGCCGAGTGGAGCGCCATTCAGCGCCCCGGCCACATCGCCAGGAAGGTATCCGCCGTGCCCTGCAACTCTTCCGGCCCGGCGCCGCCCTGTGCCTTGACCGAAAGGCCCTGCAGCACGGTGGTGAGGCAGCCCGCGAGCTTGGTGGGGCACACGCTGTCGGGCAGGTCACCCTCATCGCGCGCCTGCTCGAAGCGCTTGATGACGGCCGCTTCCGACGAAGCGCGGCGCTTGATCACGTCAGCGCGGATCGAGTCCGCCTCGGTCGAGCAGGCGACGGTGCTGATGACGCCGAGGCACCCGTGCGGATCGCTGGCGCCGCAATGAGTCGCCAGCGCGCCGGTCAGCAGCCGCTCGGCCACGCCGCGCGCGGTGGGGGCTTCCAGCGCCTTGCCCATGTAGGCCAGCTTGTCGCGCTCGTAGAGGTCCAGCGCCTTCTTGAAGAGCGCTTCCTTGTTGCCGAAACAGGCGTAGAGGCTGGGCTTGGTGATGCCCATGGCCTCGGTCAGTTCCGCCATCGAGGCGCCCTCGTACCCATGCGTCCAGAACACCCGAAGCGCGGCTGCAAGAGCCTCGTCAGGGTCGAATTCGCGGGGACGGCCCCGCGTCGTCACGGAGCCCGCAGAGGGAGCGGAACATTTCATACCGGGCGGTATATAGGTGCGGCCGCAAGCAGAGTCCAGTGTGACAAGTGTGTCATTGAGTTGCCTGCGGCCCCACGCCGTCCGGTTCAGTCGATGGTAAAGCTGGTGGTAGCGATACGGTGCAGCACGGCAACCTTGCCCAGCGTAGTATCTCCGCCGGTTTCGTCCTTCTGCGAGGCGGTCAGCAGGTAACGTCCCTTGCCGCGCGTGGGCGCGGTGAAGCTGCCCTGCGCGTCGGTCTTGACCGATTTCGTCCACTTGTCGGGCGAGATCACGGTGACTTCGGCATCGGCCACCGGCTTGCCGTCGCGCACGAGATGGAAGCGGTCGCCACCAGCGGTAACCGGCGCGATTTCGAGCGGCATCACCGCGCGCGCTTCGGAGCGACCGGCGCGGGCGTAATAGGCGACGCCTTCCTTCTTGCGCTCGTCGCCCCACGGTTCGAACACGGTGTCGTCATGCGCGCGCACGTCACCTGCAGGGACGGCGACTTCGAGGTAGCCGGCCTTGCGGGTCAGGGCAGCGGTGCTCGTCGGCAACAGTCTGGGTGCCTTGAGGTGGTGGAATTCCGGGTCGCCGCCTTCGGGCAGCACTTCCGCCGGTTCGCCGAGATAGATCCGTGCCGGGCCGGTGCCATCGCGCTCGATCCACACTTCGTGCGCCTGAACGGCCGGGGCGGCGAGGGCCAGCAGCAGCGGGGCAAATTTCGTGATGGTCATTTCGATCTCCGTGACGTGCCGCCATGCGGCCCCTGTTGCAAGGGCGGTGTCGGTGATCGCGCATCTCCACGCGGCAGGCCCGTAACTCCGGCCTTCCGCGTGCCGATGCGAGTGGCACGGCATCCTCCCTCTCGCCCATTGCGATAGCGATAATGCGAATTATACGCAACACGTCAGCGCGACAAAGGGCCACCGCGACTGACGATGGCCCTTGGCGATACAGGCAGGATCAACCCGGCAGCATCGTCCCGGTGTCGATGAAGCGCTGGTGCCATGACAGCGCCTCGCTCGGCAGCGAGGGGGCGTGACGGCCGTAGCTGCTGTGGAACGCGCGATCGTAATAGTCGCGCAGGGCGTCGCGATAGATCGGGTGCGCGCAGTTCTCGATCACCAGTGCGGCGCGCTTGCGCGGGGTCAGGCCGCGCATGTCGGCGAGGCCCTGCTCGGTCACCAGCACGGCCACGTCCTGCATGATGTGGTCGACATGCGCCGCCTGCGGCACGATCGCCGAAATGGCGCCGCCCTTGGCGGTCGAGGGCGTCATGAAGATCGAGACATAGGCATTGCGGGCAAAGTCTCCCGAGCCGCCGATGCCGTTCTGGATGCGGCTGCCCATCACGCAGGTCGAGTTGACGTTGCCGTAGATGTCCGCCTCGATCAGTCCGTTCATGGCGATGCAGCCCAAGCGCCGGATCAGTTCGGGGTGGTTGGAGATTTCCTGCGGGCGCAGGATCATCCGGCTGGCGTAGCGCTCCATTTCCGCGTTGATCCGCTCGGCCGCCTCGGGCGAGAGCGAGAACGCGGTGGCCGATGCCATGCGCAGCTTGCCCGCATCGATGAGGTCGAGCATGCCGTCCTGAATCACCTCGGTATAGGCGGTCAGGTCGTCGAACGGGCCGTTGACGAGGCCGGTCAGTACGGCATTGGCGATGTTGCCCACGCCCGATTGCAACGGCAGCAGCGAGGCGGGCAGGCGGCCCTTGGCGACTTCATGACTGAGGAATTCGATGATGTGGTCGGCGATCTTCAGCGCATTGGCGTCGGGCGCGGTGAAGGGCAGGTTGCGGTCGGGCGCGTCGGTCTCGACTATGGCGACGATCTTGGCCGGATCGCACTGCAGCGTCGCCTGACCGATGCGGTCGTCGGGGCGGACCAGCGGAATCGGCACGCGAGCAGGCGGCAGCGCGGTGCCGTAATAGATGTCGTGCATCCCCTCGAGCGCGGCGTTCTGCCACGAATTGACCTCGAGGATGATCTTGTCGGCGCGGTCGAGCCAGGTCTTGTTGTTGCCCACCGAGGACGAGGGCACCAGCGAGCCGTCGGGCCGGATGGCGGTCACTTCCACCACCGCGACGTCGAGGGGGCCAAGGAAGCCCTGCCACGCCATCGGCGCCACCTGCGACAGATGCATGTCGAGGTAATCCATCTCGCCCTTGTTGATCCGCTCGCGCGCGATGGGGTCGGAGTTGTACGGCAGGCGCAGTTCGATGCCGTCGGCCTTGGCCAGCGCGCCGTCGAGTTCGGGGCCGGTCGAGGCGCCGGTCCAGACCTTCACCCGCATCGGGCGACCGGCGGCGTGCTCGCCCTCGATCCGCGCGGCCAGCGCCATCGGCACCGCCTTGGGATAGCCCGAGCCGGTGAACCCGCTCATGCCGACGGTCTGGCCGTGGCTGATGAGCGCGGCGGCGTCCGCTGCAGACATGACCTTGGAACGCAGGTCGGCGCGGGCGATACGATCTGTCATGGAATGCCTCTCAAGTCCGTGGCCTTCTGGGGGCCGCGAATTCCCCTTCGATCCGTGCGTGTGTGAAGACAATATCTCAAATAAGCACATCACTTGTGCTATATGCGTTCAGATGAGTGACCTGATCCGATCCCTGCGGCTGTTCGTGCGTCTCAACGAGGAGGGCAGTTTCTCCGCGCTGGGCCGTCGCCAGAACCTCAGTCATACCACGATCGCGCGGGCAATCAGTGATCTGGAGCAACATTTCGGCGTGCGCCTGTTTCAGCGCACCACACGCAGTCAGGCTCTGACCGCAGACGGTGAGCGGCTGCTGGAGCACGCAGGCGCGATTCTCGATCAGCTCGGACTGGCCGAAGCCGACCTTGCCGGAGCCGTCGCGGCGCGCGGACTGGTGCGCGTGGGGGTGACGACAGCGCTGGGGCTCCACTACGCCCAGCGCCTCGGGGCGATGGCGGAGCAACACCCCGAACTGATGATCGAGCTGCTCATGGCCGACTGGCGCGATGCGGCCGACCATGGCGGGCTGGACTTGTGGCTATGGGTCGGGGAGGGGGCGAACAGCGGGGGGAGCACGCTGCTCGGCCAGCTTCCGCGCGTGCTCGTAGCCGCGCCTGAGTATGTCGAACGACACGGGATGCCCATGAGTGGCAGCGACCTGAAGCAGCACCAATGCCTGACGTACGGCTACGCCGCGCGGCCCGCGCCCTGGTCGATCGACGGGCGCGAACTGGAGGTCTCGGGCTTCCTGCGCGCCAATTCGAGCGAGGCGGTGCTGCGCGCCACGCGCGGCGGGCTCGGCATCGGGCTGCTGCCGCGCATCCAGGTCGAGGAGGATCTGGCACGCGGGCTCGTCGTGCAGGTCATGCCGGAGGCCGAGATTCCCGCGATCCCGGTCATGCTGGCCAACGGCTTTCGCGGCATGCGCATGCCGATGCGCGCGCGGGTGGTGATGGACTTTCTGGAGACGCAGTTCCCTGCCTGACTGCTCAGGCTGCCGCGTAGCCGCCGTCGACATGGATCGCGTCACCATGAACGTAGCGCGCCGCGCTGGAGGCGAGGAAAGCTACCGCCTCGGCCACTTCTGCGGGCTCCACGAAACGTCCCATCGGATTGCCCGAGGCTACACCGGCGCGCAGCGTCTCGACCGGAGTACCGCCGAGGATGCGCGAGTACGTGGCGAGAATGTCGTCCATCATAGCAGATTCCACCACACCGGGATGAACCGAATTGACGCGGATCGGCATCTTGAGCGCGGCGAATTCGACGGCGGCGGCGCGGGTGAGCATTCGCGCGGCCGCCTTGCTCACGCAGTAGGCCGCGCTGAAGGCGGCGGGACGGTCAGAAGCGCCCGAGCACAAGTTGACCACCGAGGCGCCGCCGGGGCGCCGTCCGCCGCTGCGGGCGAGAAGGGGGGAGGCCAGCTTGAGGCCGAGGAACACGCCCTCGACATTGACCTGCTGGCAGCGGCGCCAGTCCTCCAGCGCCATGGCGTCGATCCGCTCCATCGGCGCGATGCCGGCGTTGTTGACCAGAATGTCGAGCGCGCCGTGGCGGCTGTTGATGGCGGCAAGGGCATCGACCCAGCTCGCCTCGCTGGTGACGTCGAGGGTGAGGAATTCGCCCGCAGCTTCGGGCGGCGCGCGCAAGTCGGAGCGCACGACCGTCGCGCCGCGTGCTTCGAGCAGGTCGCAGACTTCGGCGCCGATGTCGCCGTTGGCGCCGGTCACCAGCGCGACCGCGCCGTCCAGTCGGGTTGCATCCATGGATCGTCTCTCCCTCGTTATCTTCAGCTGCGCGCGAACGTGTAGACCGGGTCCGATTTCCCGCGCGTTCCGTGCAGGTCGAGCGCGGCGTACATGCCGCCGGTCATGTCACGGGTGCTTGGTTCCGAACGGAGCCAGTCGAGCACGAACGTGCGCTCGGCGATGCGCCACTTGCCTTCGCGGCGCTCGAAACGGTCGATGTAGCGGCCGCCGGTGAGGGTGTCGGTCTTCTCCGCGCCGCGCGTGGTGGAGATGGCGATCACGTAAGTCTCGCCCACCGCGCCGTTGCCTGCGATCTCGATCCACTGGTTGGCGATCGAGTGGAACGTCTGCTCGTAGGTGGCTTCGACGAGCGTGCAGATTTCGGCGGCGAAACTCGGTCCATCGCCGTTGAAGGCGCCGCTGACGACAGTACTGTCCGGATGAAAGACGCTCGCAAGCAGTTCGGTATCGGCGCGGTCGACACCCCGGCAATAGGCCATCGTCAGATCGGCGATCTGCTGGCGCGAGATCACCGCGTCGATCGTAGCGTCGTCATGCGTCATCGGTGGGTTTCCTCTCGTCGTGTTTCGTGCGCGGGCCTGTGCGAGCAGCGCGATCCCTGCATCGGCGCTACCGTGGCCGCCGGTGGGAAGGTGGCTTGCCAGCGGGCCGAGTGGTGGGAAGGGCAGGCCGCCGGTCCAGTTGACGCTGGTGTCGAGCACGTAGGTCCGGTGCTTCATCCGCCACTGCCCGTCGCGGCGCTCGTGCCGGTCGAGGTAGCGCCCGCAGATCAGGTGCTGGGTGGCGGGTCCGGCCTCTCCGGCGCTGGAGGCGTAGGCCATGATGTAGCTTTCCGACCACGCACGGTCGCCGTCCACTTCGATCCACATCTGCGCGGTGCGATGGAGGGTGACCGGCCCCGTCTTCTGCGCGCCGCGCAGGATCGCCGCGAACTCGGGCGCGGGACCGGCGTAGAAGCGATAATCGACAGTGCCGTCGGGGTGGTAGCAGTCCGCCAGCAGCCCCGCGTCGGCGCGGTCGACGCCCCGGCTGTGCTGGGCGAGGACGTTGGCGATGGCCTGCCGGTCGGCGACTTCGGAGATGCTCATCCCACCGTTTCCCCGTTGTCGATGACGATGTGGGTGCCGGTGATCTGGCGCGATTCCTCGGAGGCGAGGAACAGGACGAGGTTCGCCACGTCCTCCGGGCGGCCCTGACCGTGAGCCTGCACCTGATCGAGCCCGGCATTGTCCTGCGGCAGTTGATCCAGCGCCTGCCGCGTCATCGGCGTATCGTGCGCGCCGGGCGCGATGGCGTTGCAGCGGATCGCGTAACCCTGTTCCTGGCAATGCACCGCGACGCTGCGGGTGAGCGCGATGATGCCCGCCTTGGCCGCGCTGTAGGCGGGGATCGCGCTGATCCCCTTGAGCGCGGCGACCGAGGCGACGTTGATTATGGAGCCGCCGCCTTCCTTGGTCATGTGCGGGATGGCGCTCTTGCAGCCGAGGAAGCAGCCCTCGACCATGACCTGCATCTGCAGGCGGAAGGTATCGAGATCGCAGTCCTCGACATTGCCGAAGCGCACCAGCCCGGCGTTGTTCACCAGCACATCGAGCCTGCCGAAACGGGCGATGGTCTGGGCCACCACGTCCTGCCACTGCGCCTCGTCGCGCACGTCGTGTTCGACGAACAGGGCGTCGGGGATGGACGCGGCGACCTCACGGCCGAGGTCGGTCTGCAGGTCGGTGATGACGACTTTCGCGCCTTCAGCCGCCAGCAATCGGGCGTCGGCGGCGCCAAGGCCGGAGGCTCCGCCGGTGATGAGAGCGACTTTGCCGGATACGCGGTTCATGGGATCTCCCAGTTCGTCGTCCCGGACTTGATCCGGGACCGGTGGCTGTCTTTAGGTTGAGACCGGCCGGGTGCTCCGCCGATGGGTGGGTCGTTCCCGGCCAGCGGTCCCGGATCAAGTCCAGGACGACGGCATCTTCAGAACTCGAAGCTGACCGAGCCGCCCCACTGGCGCGGCGGTGCGTAGCCTGCGAGGCCCGCGTAGCCGGGGCTGTCGAACACCGTCGACATGTAGCGCGAATCCAGCAGGTTGGTCGCCCACAGGCCCACAGACCACGATGCCGCATCCGGCTTGTAAGTCAGCGAGGCATCGACGAGATGCGTGGGCTGGATCTTCGAGCGCGGCGTGTCGAGGATCGCGGTGTAGTACTTGGAACTGGTGTAAGTGTAGCTCACGTCGCTGATGAGGTCGGCGCCGTTGCCCAGCGGGATCACGAAGTTGGCGCCAAGGCTGGCGTTCCACTTGGGCGCGTTCTGCAGGCGGTAGCCTTCCAGATCGAGCACCTGCCCCGAAAGCGGATCGGCATAGAGGAACTGCTTGTAGCGCGCATCGAGGTAGGCGAGCGAGGCGCGCAGGGTCATGCCCTCCACCGGGACGGCGGTGGTCTCCAGTTCGAAGCCCTTGATCTCGGACTTGCCGGCGTTGAGGATGCGGTTGCCCTGCGTGCTGGTGGCGTTGTCGAAGTAGATCTGCGCGACCTGCATGTCGCGGTAGTTGGTGTAGAACGCCGCAAGGTTCACGCGCAGGTGCCGGTCGAGGAAGTCGGCCTTGATGCCCGCCTCGAAGGTGTCCACCGTCTCGGGGTTATAGGGCGTATCGCCGTCCGCCGGAACACCGACGCGCGCGGTGAAGCCGCCCGACTTGAAGCCGCGCGCCCAGCTGGCATAGAGCAGCGCATCGTCGGCCACTTCGTAGTCCGCGCCCAGTTTCCAGCCGACGTTGTTCCAGCTCTTCCTGCCGCCCACGGTGAAGCTGCCGATGACGGTATTGCCGATCCCGGTGTAGTTCGAGCCCGCGGGATCGCCGATCGAGGTGATGAGGCTGGGCGTCGATTCGGTCTGCTCGTGCGAATAGCGGATGCCCGCCTGCAGCTTGAGCCGGTCGGTCGCCTGCCAGTAACCTTGCGCGAAGCCGGAAACCGAATAGTTGTCCTGATCCTGCAGGTTGATCTGCAGCAGGCCGGGCGCGGCGAACTGCAGGCGATAGGCCTGGATGTGGTCGTAGTGGTTCTTGAGATAGAACCCGCCGACAAGGACGTTCAGCGTGTCGGTCAGTTCAAGGTTGGTGCGCAGTTCCTGGCTGAACTGCCAGCCCTCGGTGCGACGGTAGGTGTCGTTGAGGAACAGCGGGGTGCCGTCCTGATCGGTATATTCGCGCAGCTTGAAGTGCTTGTAGCCGGTGATCGCGGTCCAGTCGCCAAGGCCGGTGTTGCGCCAGTTCATCGTCAGCGTGCCGGAATAGGTGTCCATGTTGGACTGGTCGGGCACGGAGTTGTTGGCACCGTAGTACTTGTCGGGCGCGGTGCACATGCCGTCGGTGGCGCAGGGGCTGACGTACATGCCGCCGGTGCCGGGGCCTGCCGTGCCCGGTGCGGTGTAGAGCGCCTCGCCGGGCCGCGCGCCGTTGATGACGATCGGCGAGCCGTTGCGGGCGTTGACGTACTCGCCCTGCAGCGTCGCGTCGAAGTTGGAGCCGGGCGTGAACTTGAGGTAGGCGCGCACCGCGTCGAGGTTCTTGCGGCCCATGTCCGAGCCATCGACGACGTTGGTGACCCAGCCCTTGCGCTGGGTATGGATGCCCGCGACTTTGAGCGAGAGAACGTCCTTGACCAGCGGCGCCTCGATCGAGCCGGTCAGGTCCATGCGGTTGTAGTTGCCGTAGACCGCCTTGACGTGGCCGCCGAAATCCCCGGTCGGCTGCTTGGTGACGACGTTGATGACGCCGCCGGTGGTGTTGGCACCGAACAGCGTGCCCTGCGGGCCGCGCAGCACTTCGATGCGGTCGACGTCGTAGAGGTCGAGCAGCGCGCCCATCGAGAAGAACTGTGGCACCCCGTCGACGACGATCGACACGGTGTTGCCCGCATAGGGATCAGGCTCGATCACGCCGATGCCGCGCACGGTGAAGACGGCGCTCTGCGGGGTGTTGGCGAAGTTGTCGATCTGGACGTTGGGGATCTGACCCTGCAGCGCCTGTAGCGAAGTGCCCTGCGTCGCCGCCAGCGCCTCGCCACCGACGGCGGTGATCGAGATCGGCACGTCCTGCAGGTTCTCGGACTTCTTCTGCGCGGTGACGACGATCTCCTGAATACCGCCGGACTGCGTTTCCGCGTCCTGTGCGAAGACCGTTTGCGGCGCGAGAAGCGCTGCGGCGCCGATCGCGAGACGTGAGCTTGCGTTGAGCCAGATGTTCATTTCGTTCTCCCCTTCGTGTTTGTGGTGCGCGTCAGCGCATCCCGCGCGCGCAAGAGCGCGGGGGTTTCGTCCGGCATTCCGGTGCGAAAGAATGGGGCCGCCCCGGCAAGGGAGCGGCCCTGGGCGGAAGGGCGCTAGCGCCGCCCCTCCAGGTAATCGTTGAGCACTTCATGGAAGAAGCGCACCCGCGTTTCCTGCGCGGCCAGATAGGCATCGGTGTAGCCGCGCGAATACATGCCCTTCTGCTGGCCCTCGGCCAGAAGCATGTCCTGATAGACGATCTGATCCTTGATTTCCGGTACGCCGCGACCGTTGTCGAAGACGCGGTGCTCCATCTCGGCCTCGCGCAGCGGCTGGGGACCGGCCATGACCGATTCCACCATCGTCTGCCCCTCCACCGGGAAGGCCATGCACCACAGATCGAAAGTGCACTTGTTCGGGTCGGTCGGGTGCGGCTCGGTGCGGAAGAAGATCAGGTTGTCCGGCAGGAAGCTGATGGTGACGTTGGGGAACATCACCGTGTGCGGGCTGTCGGTGATCTCCTCGTCGTCCATGTGCTCGTAATGGACGTAGCCGCGTTCCTTCCACAGTCGCTTCTTCGCGGCCTTCAGGTCCAGCCAGCCCTGCATCGCCTTGGTCTCGTAATCCGGGTAGGCGACAGGATCGATGTCCCACGCCTGCAGGATCATGTCGAAGGGATGGGGCACGCCTTCAGGCAGGCGGTCCGAGAGGGAAGGGCGCATCGGCTGCACGGTGCGGCCATGACCGTTCGCCCACATCTCGTGCCGTGCGGTGTCGACGTCCTGATCGATCCATGGCGGCACCTGCGGATGCGCGGTGCGGGTGTGGTAGCTTTCCGAGAAGTTGTCAGTGGCGAACTTCCAGTTGGTTTCGAGGTCGATCTTCATCCAGAACACGCGCACGGCGGTGTCCATCGGATAGTTCTTGTAGAGATCGGGCATCGGCGCAAGGTAATCGAGAAGCTCCGGCGCCTCGTCGTCCATCGTGTACCACACGAAGCCGCCCCAGGTGGCGCAGCGCAGTTCCTTGAGCTTGAGCTTGCCGCAAGGGTTGCCCTGCGGGAAGTCCTGCGGGTCCTGCGCATAGTTCAGCACGCCGTCTTTGCCCCAGACCCAGCCATGATACGGGCACTGGAACGAGTCCTGCGAACTGGCATCCCAAACGAGTCGCATGCCACGATGGCGGCACGAGTTGTAGAACGCCTTGATCGAACCGTCGTCCTGCTTCACGCAGAAGACCGATTCCTTCATGAAATTGTGAACTACATAGTCGCCCGGCTCCTCAAGCTCGGCCGTGCGGCCGGCGACGTGCCAGATGCGGGTCCACATGTGGTCCCACTCGCGCTGCATGAATTCAGGCGACGTATAACGATCGCCGGTGATCGGGTCGCCGCGAAGATTGTCGGCGTTACGGCCGTCGATCATCAAGGCGTCGATATCTTGCCTTCCCATCTCTGCTCCTTTCGAGACCTCTGCCGGGTCCGTCTCGTCGCAGGGGAGGATATCAAAACTGGTCGATCGACCTACCTGATAAAACTGTCAGGCAGGACATCGTGCTAAGGCAACGGAGCTGATAATGTATCTTATGTAAAATATTGGCGCGCGATGATTCCTGCTGAAATTGTGACTTGCGATAAACTGCATCCGTTATCGACCTCGGGAGTTCGCTGAACTTTTCACTAAGTCTCAAGGGGATTTGGTGCCGTCACAAACCCCTCGGAAATGGAGGAAATCCCAATTGGCGAATCGAAAGGCATCGCTATCCCGAATGCTGTGCGGAGAGATGATATGTTCTTCCGTGGGAGGTGCGTATGCCCGTTGCGGCAAAAATTTCTTCCGATCTGTCCGCCATTCATTCCGCCCCGGTCCAGACCGTCGAAAGTTCGATTTCAGTCGCTCCCGGCAGTAACATCGTACTTAACGTGTCCCCGGAAGCAGTGGCCGGTTACAGCCGTGAAGGCATGGACCTCCTGGTACAATTACGCACCGGTGAAGTCGTCAGGATCGCGAATTTCTACGCCGATGCGCCAAAACTCTCGCAACTCATGTTGGTGCAGGAAGACCACTTGGTGGTTGCAGATGTAGTACAAGCCGCTGGCGGAGCCCTCGCCTCGCCAACCTACGTACCGATAGATGCGATGGCTGGGTTCGCTGCACCGGCAACCACCGGTGCCACAGGTGTAATTGCTGGGGCTGCGGCTGGTGGAGGTGGCCTCGGCGCCGGCATGATTGTCCCTCTCGCCGCGTTGGGAAGCGGAGGTCTCATCGCAATGGCCGTAAGCAATGGTGACGAAGCCGGCGAAGCGCCAGCGACGCCCGGCGACACTGTTGCACCCGTTGCACCCACCAATCTTGTAATATCCCTTGCCGGCGACAGCCTCAGCGGCCGCGCGGAAGCCGGAGCGACCGTACTCGTCGATACCGATGGCAATGGCACGGCAGATTATATGGCCACCGTTGCTGGAGATGGGACGTTCACAGTTACCTTGAATCCAGCACTCGTGAATGCCGAGACCATCAGCGTAGCAATCCGTGACGCTGCAGGCAACGTAGGCCCCGTAGCTGACATTCTAGCCCCCGACCTTACCGCCCCCAATCCAGCCATGGAACTGACCGTAGCTGCGGACGGAACCGGCATCACCGGTACAGGAGAGGCCGGAGCCATAGTGTCAATCGACATCGACGGAGATGGCGAACCCGAGTATAATACGATTATCACGGCGCAGGGAACGTTCTCGATCCTGTTCGTCAGTCCGCTCGACAATGGCCAGGCAATCGCAGTCAAGATTACCGATGCCGCCGGCAATGCAAGCATCATCGCAACCGCACAGGCGCCGGACGTGACCCCTGCTCCCGATACCGCACCAACGGTGAATCCCACCAACGGGAGCATTCTGACAGGCAACGCGCAGAGTGGCATCGCCGTCGTTCTCAGCAACGCATCAGGTCATATCATAGGGCAAGCATCTGTTTCAGCGACCGGAGCCTGGTCGTTCACACCGCAACCATCCTTAGCCGACAGCACCATTGTCACGATCGCTGCGATCAACGCGGAAGGCGAGGCCGGCCCCGCCGTCAGCGTCACTGTCGATGCCATCGCCCCCGATGCGCCGATCCTGTCCCCCAGCAATGGTACAGAGGTCAGCGGCACAGCTGAAGTCGGGACGACCATTCTCGTCACTGATGACAACGGCGCTCCGATTGGGCAGGCTGTTGCAAATGCGGCCGGAGAATGGTCGGTAGTTCCAGCCAATCCACTTTCAAACGGCACTGTGCTGACGGCTAAAGCGTTCGATGCGGCAGGTAACGCCAGCCTCCCATCGAATACAACAGTCGATGCAGTGCCGCCTCCTGCCCCAACACTTGCAGCACCTAACGCAACGACGGTGTCGGGAACGGCCGAGGCCAATTCGATTGTGATGCTCTTCGACGGCAACGGTAATCAGATAGGCGAAATCGGAGTCGATCAGACCGGTGCGTGGACTTTCGCACCATCGGCTCCGTTAGCCGACGGCAGCGCGATCATCGCTGTTGCGCGAGATGCAGCTGGAAACACAAGCCCACCGGTGAATGGTATCGTCGATGCCATCGCGCCAGCAGCCCCCGAGATCGCGCCATCCCGCGGAGACGTAATTTCCGGAACCGGAGAACCGGGGGCAATCGTGACCCTCACCAACGGCAACGGCAGCCTTATCGGACAAGTGCTCGTGAACGGTGCTGGAAGCTGGACATTTACTCCCAATGCGCCGCTACCTGATGGATCGGCAGTCAACGCGGTTGCTCGCGACGCAGCTGGAAATGTCAGCACTTCGGATTCGATGGTGATCGATTCCATGTCGCCACTCCCACCGGAGATCGCACCAACCAGCGGCACCATTATAACGGGATTTTCGGAAGCTGGCGCCAGTATCGTACTTACTGACAGCAACGGTTCCGTCATTGGACAAACTATCGCCGACGCAGATGGCCGCTGGAGCTTCTTGCCTACATCTTCCCTTGCCCACGGCACAATCGTGAACGCCATGGCGCAGGACGTTGCTGGCAACAGCAGTATTGCATCGAGCACAACGGTAGATGCAATAGCACCCGATGCGCCACGTATCGATGCGACTGATGGCTCTCAAATCACTGGCACTGCGGAACCGAATTCGGCTCTCATTTTGATAGATGGCAATGGCAATTCGATCGGAGAGACGTCAGCGGATAGCACCGGAAATTGGAGTCTGACGCCAGACTCGCCCCTGACCGACGGCACCGAAATCATCGCCAAGGCACAGGACGCAGCAGGCAATGTGAGTCCGTCCGCAAGCACTACAGTGGACTCGTCGCCGCCCGCCGAACCAACGATAAATCCCACCAACGGATCGGTCGTCACCGGTACAGCAGAGCCGAATTCAACGGTCGTCCTGATGGATGGCACGGGCAACCCTTCGGCCGCTTTCATGACATCAGCCAATGCACGCAATTCCTTTGCCCTTGCTGCGTCCTCCGAAGTTCCGGATCTCGGCCCGCCATTGGGCGAAGTTGCGACAGACGCTGAAGGCAACTGGATTTTCATTCCTTTGCTCCCGCTGTCGGCTGGGACCGTCGTGATTGCCGTATCAGTGGATGCCGCAGGCAACGTCAGCGGGCCAGTCGAAACCGTCGTCGACGGGGTTGCCCCGCCTGCTCCGACGATCAACCCTACCACGGGATTGATTTTGGAAGGAACGGCCGAGCCGGGAGTAACGCTTCTTCTTGCGGATGCGCAAGGAACGGCAATTGGTGAAGCCACTGCCGACGTCGATGGCAACTGGTCGTTTTTGCCAGATATTGCATTGCCTCATGATACCGTCGTCGAACTCATCGCAATCGACGAAGCCGGTAATGCCAGCCTACCGACGAGCACGATAGTCGATGCTGTTGCTCCCCCGCCACCGGTCATTGATGCAAGTAACGGCAGCGTCCTGACCGGCACCGCAGAACGCGGTACGATAGTTATCCTTACAGACGAACTGGGCCTTTCACTCGGCCAGGCATTGGTGGACGAGAACGGCAACTGGGCATTCACGCCGCCGACACCTCTGCTTGACATGGCCATGGTGGAAGCAACGGCGGTGGATACAGCCGGCAATGCCAGTCTCGTCTCCTCCATCACGATCGACGCCCTCGCTCCTGACAGCCCCATTTTGACCTTAGTGTCAGGCGGTGAATTATTGCTCATATCGGCAGAGCCTCTCAGTACGGTGCTGATTGTGATCGATGGCGACGCGGCCAATCCGATACTGGTGTCCATAAACGCGAATGGGGATTTCAGCCTTCCGTTGCAAACGCCGCTGATCGCCAATGAGACCATAAGTGCAATCACCATCGACACGGCAGGAAACGAGAGCGGGCCAACCCTGCTCATCGCCCCCGATATCGCGCCGCCGACGATCATCGTTGCCGAGGCTGAAGACGGTTACGTCAACGCAAGCGAAGCAGCAGACGGAGTGCAAGTGGAGGTGGCTCTGAGGCCGACGATGCAGGCCGGGCAGCAGATCACAGCAACACTAACTGGCCAGGGCGGGTACCAGATGCAGGCGACCCATAGCTTGTCAGCGGGAGATATTCTGGCAGGCGTGGTCGTACTGACGATCGCGCCAGATGGTGGCTTCCCCGACGGTGCGTCAGCCATCTCGGCGAGTATCGGCGGAGGGCAGGAATCGGCGCGCTTCGACTTCATCATCGATACCACTCCCCCAGCCATGCCTGTGCTGTCATTTCTGGCAAGCGTACTCACCATATCGGCAGATCCTGGCTCTCAACTGACCGTTGCCGCGAACGTGGACGGACTGACAACCGGTGCTGTCGTCACCGCCGGAAGCGACGGGTTCGCCTCGCTGAACTTGCTGGCAGACCTTGATGCCCAACTAGATTGGGCCCAACTGCTGGATGCTCAGATTACCGTCACAAGCGCAGATCCGGCGGGTAACACCAGCAGCATCGCCGCAATTGACGTAGCTCCAAACGTGGAACAGCCTGTAACTATTGGAAATCTGGGCATTGCGGTCAGTCTCAACCCTATCAATCCTCAGTTCGGCGTGAGTGGTACGACGGAGCCCGGTTCAACCATTGTGGTTCGAGTAGCTACCCCTGCACTGAACGTCGAACTTCTACCCATCAACGCCGACGGCAACGGTCACTTCACGCTCAATCTTCTCAGCCCAACGGTTCTAACGCAGTTGGGGCTGAGCATTACTGACATCCTGAATCTTGGTTCACAGATTTCTCTGGGGATGGTAGCGACCGATCCTCAGGGCCATGAAAGCGCCATTTACGGACTTTCCTTGAGCCCCAATGGCCTATCGCTCAATCTGGGGCAGATTGATGTGAACGGTTCATCTGCCGACGATATCATGTCGGGCGCGGCCGGAGCAGAACACATCAGCGGCAGCAGTGGGAACGATCTTATCCTGAATGTGGGTACTGGCGACCATGTCTTGGCAGGCCCGGACAACGATACTGTCGAGGTCCTCGCCGCAAACTTTTCGACAATCGACGGTGGCTCCGGATTTGACACCGTGTTGCTTGGGAACGGCATTGACCTAGATTATGGGGCCTCGGGTGTAGGTACGCTTGCGAATATCGAGCGGATTGATCTCGGAAATGGTGATAGCGGCAGCGTACTAACCCTGACGGCGGGAGAGGTTAACGCAATTACTGATGCTAACAACACCCTGCAGATCACTGGGGAAGGTAACGATGTATTGCATATATCTGGAGCATTAGATACCGGATCGGCACTAGAACTCGATGGACTAATTTATAATGTCTATGCGTTCGGTGTGAATACGGTTCTGGTGGAGGACAACACCGTTCAGGTTATCGTGTGACCGCAACGCCGAAACATCAACCGGGCATTCGGTTCACTCTCATCATGATCGTTGTTGCGACAATTACTCCGATGCCGCAGTCAGTAAACGCCATGACAGTGAATGAAGCAGTCGCTGCGGCGCTTGCAAGGCATCCTACCCTCTCTGCAGCAGGATCGGAGGTCAAAGCGGCACATTCCGAAGTAAAGGCCGCCAAGTCGGGATATCTGCCTTCGATCTCAGCCTCTGGAGGTCCACAAGGAGCGTCTCCCGACGAATGGGCTTATGAGGTGACCGTTGCGCAACCGGTCTATGACTGGGGAGCGACAACCGACAAGGTCGACAGTGCGCGAGCTACTGAGCAACAGCGCAGGATTGAATGGACAATAGCCCGCGACCAATCCGCAAGCGACGTGATAGAAATCTATCTCGACGTAATGCAGGGGCAGATGCAGCACGAGGCGAATCTATCGCAGATCGAAGCGCTGGAGAATTTGTCCCGTATGACAAGCATTCGCGCGGATGGCGGATATGCCGACCGCAGCGAACCGGATCGAACAAGACTGGAACTTGCGCGCGCGCGACAAAGGCTCGCCAGCGACATGGGACAGGCTGCAAACGCCTGCGCCCAGTTCGAAACACTCGTTGGAGCCCCACCCGACGGGTTGGTGCAGCCAAGGCCTGCGTCAATGATGCAGCGGATCAAAGGAATGTATCTCGAAGCATTGATCGACGAGGCGCCTCTATATCGTAAAGCGCTGAAGGAAACCCACTATGCCCTTGCGCGGTTCAGCGAAGCCCGCTCTTCGGCTATGCCTCATGTGAACTTGGAAGCGACTGCGTTGAGCCGCGAAATCAATGGCCGAATGGCCAACGATGCCGTTATCGCCCTGCGTCTGCGGATGACGCCGATGCAGGGGTTGGCCTCTTTCGATCGCATCGATGCGGCACGGGAAAGAGTGGAAGCCGCTCATTGGAAGGAGGCCGCAACGCGGCGCGACATTGCGCGAGCACTGCAAGATCTCATCACCAATGCAACTGCGCTGGATCAACAGGAACAGGCCCTGCTGCAACAGGTTTCAGATGCCGAAAACCTGAGCAGCGTATATTTTGAACAGTTTGAAGTCGGTCGCCGAGACATCATCGATCTGGTGACGATCCAGCGTGAACTCTTTGACGCCAGGCGGTCGCTAATCGAAGTCACTCTTCAACTGGTAAGAATACAATACCGGATCGCATCGCAAATCGGAAAACTGTCTGATCTAGTTGCACTGCCGTCGGATCCGCTATGATTACTCTGAAGCAAGACGAAATCGGAGGCGCATCCCGCACCCATGACCCGCTTAGAGAAGGGCTCGTCTTGCTTGCCGCAATGCTGGGACGGCATACCAGCGTTACGGGCCTGGGCGACGGCATGCCTCTTGTCGATGGTATCTTGCCTTTGAACATGGTCCCCCGTGCCATGCGCAGGCTTCAAATTATCGCACAAGTACGACGTTGCGATCTGGACCTTCCGCATTACTTTTTGCCGGTGCTCCTGCTACTGGAAGATGGCCGTAGCGTGGTGCTTGCCGCCATCGAGGACAATGTCGCGCTATTGCGACTGCCGAACGCGGACGGAGGCGTTCACCGGATGCCCCTGGCCGAGTTGACGACGTTACACTCAGGTTTGGCGGTTTTTGCCAAGGGACATTTCAAGGCCGAAGTATGTTCTGGAGAACTGGCTAAAACGGACGGCCATCATTGGTTTTTCGGCGCTTTGCAAAAATATCGCCGCGGATATCTGGAGGTGGTGTTAGGCGCGATGATGGCAAACCTGCTCGCGATCGCCACAGCTATCTTTGCCATGCAAGTTTACGATCGCGTAGTTCCCAATTCTGCTTTCGATACGCTTTGGATCCTTTCTAGCGGCGTCATCCTTGCCATCACGGTCGAGACCATCCTGCGCCACATGCGCGCGCATCTTCTCGATACGATGGGCAAAAGCTTAGACTTGACGCTATCTACGCAATTGTTCGCGCGCGTTCTGCAGACGCGGCTGTCGGCTCGTCCCGCTTCACTCGGCGCATTCACTACGCAAATTCGTGAATTCGAGGGGGTGCGTGAGTTCTTCACGTCATCCAGTGCCGCAATTGCCAGTGATGTGCCCTTCACCGTCCTGTTTCTGGCGATAATCGCGCTGATCGGAGGGCCGATAGTCTTCGTTCCCATTATTTCCATGGCGCTGATGATATCGCCCAGTCTGCTGCTGCAACGACGCCTTGCCGAACTCTCGCGCCGAAACCTGCGTGAAGGCGCAATCAAGAATAGTATTCTTTTGGAAGCAGTTGAGAATCTTGAGGCTATCAAGGCCGGACGTGGTGAGGGCCGCGCCATGCTACTTTGGGAGTCGCTGACCGCACAGTTGGCGGAAACTTCCCGTCACAGCCACACTCTGTCCAGTGCGCTGACCTACGGTGCGGGAATGGTGCAGCAACTCTGTTACGTCGGCATCATCGCCTTTGGGGTATATCGTATTGGTGAAGGCGCGATGACAGTGGGTGCTCTGGTCGCATGCTCCCTACTCGCGGCTAGAGCCGTTGCGCCCATGACGCAAGCTTCCGGAATTCTGGTACGATGGCAGCATATTCGCGTCGCGTTGGAGGGACTGGACCATCTTATGGCCTCTCCGGTCGAGCGCCCCGACAACCGCACGTTTGTACGCGCCGATCGATTGCGTGGGCGGTTCGTTCTTACTGATGCGACGGTCAATTACGACGATGGTCCACCGGTAGTCAAAATCGCCGCACTTGAGATCGCCGCCGGAGAGAAAGTTGCCGTTCTGGGTGGGAACGGTGCCGGGAAGTCGACACTATTGCGCCTGCTTTCCGGATTTGGCGAATGCACGTCCGGCTCAATTATGCTCGACGGGATAAATCTGATGCAGATAGACCCTTCCGACCGGCGAGCGGTCATCGGCTTCCTGCCCCAAGATGTCGCCCTGATGCATGGATCCCTACGGGAGAATCTCAACCTCGAAGGTCGGGCCCTATCCGATGAGGAGATGCTGGGAGCTCTGGACGATGTGGGCCTCGGGCGTTTCGTGGGGGCGAACCCGCTAGGGCTCGACATGCCCCTGCTCGGGAGTCGTAGTTTGTCGGGCGGACAGCGGCAGGCGGTCGGTCTCGCACGGGTGCTCCTGCAAGATCCCCGGATAGTGTTGCTCGACGAGGCTACAGCGTTTTTCGATCAGGCGGCCGAAGAACACGTGGTCGAGCGGCTGCAGGCATGGCTGGGCAATCGGACACTGATCCTGACGACCCACAAGCGATCGATGTTGGGGCTCGTTGAACGCATCATCGTGATGCGAGACGGCCAAGTCGTCATGGATGGTCCGGCCAGCAGCGTGGTGTCCGGTAATCAGGTCAAGGCTCCCGAACGTACGGTGACGGGGAAGATGTATGGCGGTTGAGGGGATATCGGCGTGGCGGTTAAGCCGCGAACTGGGCGATCCGTTCATGGCCAGCCCGCATCCTTTATTTCGTCCACTTTTGTGGACTGTTCTGGCTTCAATCATTGTGGCTGTAGTTTGGGCTTCCTTGGCGCGGATCGACGAAGTCACGCGCGCAGAAGGGCGCGTGGTGCCAGTCAGCCGCATGCAGAAGATACAGAGCCTTGAAGGCGGCATTTTGGGGGAACTGTTGGTCAGCGAGGGAGACATCGTACAGCAGGGGCAACCACTGGTTCGCCTTGATCCGACGCACTTCAAAACTGCCTACGAAGAGTCTGCAAGCCAGGCCAGCGTGCTCAAGGCGGCGATAGCGCGGCTTCGGGCGGAAGTTCTGGGCAGGAATACGATCAGCTTCCCGGCAGAAGTTTCCGCCAGCAGTGCCCTCGCCCGCTCTGAACGGGAACTTTTCACCTCTCGCCGCAGCAAGCTGGAAGAAGGGCGGCGTACGCTGCAGCGCCAAATCGACATCGCGCAGGGCCTACTCGCGATCGTACAGCCACTGACCGCGCGAAAAGTTGTCAGCGAGATGGAGGCCCTGAAACTGAGGCAGGACATAGCAACTTACGCAGGCAAGCTAGCCGAACTTGAAAACACCTACTTTCAGGAAGCTTATACCGAACTGGCAAACAAGCAGGCTGAACTGAGTGCAGTCAGCCCGGTCGTACAACAGCGGGGCGATCAGCTTCGACGTACGGAAATCCGATCTCCAATGCGAGGCCGTGTCAATACCGTGCTCATCAACACACGTGGCGGAGTCGTCCAGCCCGGCGAACCAATCATGGAAGTGACACCGATCGAGGACCGCCTTTTGATAGAGGCGCGTGTGCGGCCTCGCGATGTCGCGTTTCTCGTCCCTGGTATGCCGGCGAAAGTGAAGATCACGGCATACGACTACACCGTTTACGGTGACCTCAACGGCCGGGTCGAACGGATCAGCGCCGACACAATCGAGGAAGACACCGTGCACGGCAAGGAAGCCCACTATCAGGTTCTTGTCCGGACCGACGGTGCTCGCCTTGTTCGCGATGGCAAGGTACTGCCAATCATTCCCGGCATGGTGGCGGAAGTCGACATCTTGAACGGAAAGCGCAGCATTCTGAATTACCTGCTGCGCCCTCTTCTCAAGGCACGTTTGCATTGAAGGTCAAGCAGCTGAGCGCTGTTGATTTTCGTCCGCTTCTTCGGGATCGGCATGGCCACTGATCTCGGCACCGGCATCCTTTGCAAAGCGCAGATTCCAGATGGTTGCGGTCAGCGAAATCGCCGTGACGACCCAGAACGCGGCAGAGAAGTCCCGCAATGTTGGAGCCGAATTTCCGTTGACAAGCATGGCAAGGTGGAGCGCCATTGCGGCTGTACATATCCCGAGAGAAAGCATGAGCTGCTGGAAGGTCGAGTAGAATGCGGTCGCGCTGCTCATATGCCGTTTGTCCACGCCGTCGTAGGCAATCGTATTGTAGGCGGTGAACTGGAAAGACATGAAGAAGCCACACAGTACGAGCACGCCGAACATAGCCCAGGTCGGCCAGCTTGGGCCAAATAGGCCGCAGATCGCATAGCCTCCGGTGGCAATGACGCCATTCCAGATCAGCGCCTTGCGGAAACCAAAACGGCGCAGGACACGTGGGGCGAAGCTCTTCATCGCCAGCGAACCGATCGCCGTTGCAACCGTGATTGTTCCACTCTTGGCCGCGCTGAAGCCAAGGCCGACCTGCATCATCAGAGGCAGCAGGAAAGGCTGTGCACCTTGCGTGATACGTGTGATCGACCCAGCGATGACCGAGAGCCGGAACGTCGGGTCGCGCAACAGCGCAAGGTCGAGGATCGCGCCTTCCTTATGGAGTGCATGACGAACGTAGAATGCGCCCGCGATCAAACCGATCGCCACGAGACTCGACGCCATTGCGCCTTCGCCAGGACGGCTAACCATCTCGAAACCGAAGAGAAGGCATCCCAGCGACAAGCCGCTAAAAACAAAGCCGCGGGTGTCGAAGCGGCCGGGCTCCTCTTCGCGGATGTTGGCGATGTACCGTCCGACGAGCCAGAAGCCGAGAGCACCCATCGGCAGATTGATGTAAAAAATCCAGCGCCAGTCGAGGTAGGTAACGATAAAGCCGCCCAGCGGCGGCCCCAGGATCGGCCCGATCAATGCCGGCACGAGGAGCCAGGACATCGCGTTCACCATATCCCGTTTGGCGACGGAGCGCAGCAGTACCAGCCGTCCGACCGGGATCATCATTGCTCCGCCCATTCCCTGAAGGAAACGCGATGCGACCATCATTTCCAGCGAAGGTGATTGGCCACACGCAAGACTTCCGAGCACGAACAACAAAATGGCAGTCCGAAAAACCGTACGAGAGCCGTAGCGGTCGGCGAGCGACCCCGACGCCGGGATGAAGATGGCAAGCGCGAGAAGGTACGACGTCAGTGCGACGCTCATCTCCTGGGGACGAACACCGAAGTCCTGTGCCATCGTCGGCAGGGCCGTAGCCAGAACGGTCGCGTCGACAAATTCCATGAACAGGGCGGAGGCAATGATAAGTGCAATAAAACGGTAGTTTGCACCTGACTCCGCAGGCCCTTCATCATGTGCCTTCGCTAACCCAGCAGCTGCCGGAACGATGCCGTCGCGCACCTCGGCATTGACCGAGGCGATACCGCGCCGCCGCGGCCTCAACATGGGACCTGGTGGCAGCGGGCGATAAGATACATATTCAGCTTTCCGGATTACCGAGAATGGGACTCTCCCTTCCAAGGGCCGTCCATCGTATCGCGGGCGTGCCGGAGCAAACGATATAGGCGGCTTGCCCCTGATTGGAACCCCTTCCCCGCCGTATCCGCATCAGAATTGATCACTCCCCCGTGTTTTTCATCCGGCTGCCTTTGAACTCACGACATGGCGGGAGGCTTCAGAAAGGGATCGTCCGGCAAGGGAATGAACTCCTGATCGTCCGCGTCGGGGAGTTTCATTCGACCGGTCTTCCAATCGTCTGCCGCCTGCCGCAGTCGTTCTTTCGAGGATGAGACAAAGTTCCAGTAGAGGAAGCGATCACCGACAGGTTCGCCACCCAGGACCATCACAGTCGATGGCCGGACGGCAACGATGCTCGAAACATCAGTTCCAAGAATCAGCATTTTACCTGCATCGTAGCGTATGCCACCAACGTCTACCGCACCCGTGGCTACATAGATCGCACGTTCGGAGTACCCCGAGGGTACTTCCGCTTTCGCGCCCGTATCAAGTTCGAGATGAGCGTAGAACAAAGGTGAATGCGTACGCGCACCGGCAGTGAGGCCGTACGCACTGCCTGCGATAAGCTGCCCGCTCAACCCGGCCTCGGTCCATTGTGGCAGATCATCACCTGCGTGGTGGGAGAACGACGGCTCGACTTCCTCGTCGCCCGTCGGCAGGGCAACCCACGCCTGGATGCCGTGAAGGTGATCGCCGGCTGCGCGAGCCTTCTCGAAACGCTCGCTATGGGTGATACCTCTGCCCGCGGTCATCCAGTTCACTTCCCTCGGTCGGATCGCCTGATGCGATCCGACGCTGTCCCTGTGGATGATCTCGCCCGAGAACAGGTAAGTGACCGTGGAAAGGCCGATATGCGGATGTGGTCTTACGTCGAGGCTGCGATCGGCCCCCGCAGCGACGTCGAGCGGCCCCATATGATCGAAGAACACGAACGGCCCGACCATGCGGCGTTTGGCGAAAGGCAGAACCCTTCCGACGTCCAGGCCGCCGCCGAGGCTGCGCCGCCGCTGCTCGATCACCATTTCGATCATGCCGTCTCGCCCGTCTGTTTCCTTGCTACGCAAGATATGAGGTATCCATCCGGCCCGTGCAACTTGTGCAGTTACGCGCTAGGCACTGATGATGACTGTTGAGCCCATCGCCGAGCGGATCGGCATAGTAGGAACTGGTCGCGTAGCGCGGGCCTTCGCGCTTGGACTGCGCTCCCATTCGCGATCCGCGCCGCTGGTTTGGGGGCGGGACCCCGCCCGTGCCGAAGATGTTGTGGCGCAGGTCGGCGGATGTCTCACCGCACCAAGTCTGCGTACCCTTGCCGGGGCTTGCGACATCATCATAATTGCTGTCGCCGACGACGCGATCGTGTCGGTCGCGGCCGAACTTGCGCAAGAGCATTTGCCCGGTACTCAGTTCATCTGCCATCTCAGCGGAGGGAGTGGTATCGCCCCCCTCTCCTGTCTGCAAGGCACCGAAACACTGACCGCGGCGGTTCATCCGGCGATGACTTTCACCGGCGACCCGCGGCGTGAAGTCGCCCTCATGAGACAGGCCCATTTTGCGGTAACGGGATCGAGCCCAGGGGCCACCACCGTCGGGATGACGCTCGTGCGTGCGCTGGGAGGGGTCGGGGTGGCGGTTCCCGAGGGGCATCGACCACTTTACCACGCAGCCTTATGCCATGCCGCAAATCATCTGGTCACCCTCATCGCAGGCTCGGGCGATGCCCTCAAGCTGGCTGGCATCGACGACCCAGGTGCCTTTCTCGCACCTCTGGTCCGCGCGGCGCTTGAGAACAGCCTGAACAGATCAATGGCCGCACTTTCCGGCCCCGTGTTGAGAGGCGACACGGGCACGATTGCCAGCCATCTGGGAGCAATCGCAACGAATGCTCCGGGCCTGATGCCGCCCTATCGGGCTATGGCACTTGCGACCCTGAAGGCGTTGGGAGATCGTCGCCCAGGGCCGGGCGACGAACTGGAGCGGCTGCTGATGGATGATCGGCTGTAACTTAAGTAGAAAAGCGAGCTTCGGAGAGATCCAACTCCCGCGTCAGCCTGAGCGCGGTCTCACTGCTGATACTCCGTGTTCGCAACATCTGCGACAGCGCCGCCCTTTCGGCGCGAACTCCGACGAGGCGAAAATCACGGAGCAATTTGTCACTGCTACGGCTTTCCGCAGACTGACGTTCGCTCAGACCCTCGATACGTTCGCGATAGAGCGTCATCACCTGCCCTCCGGCGTCGGCGAACAGGTCTGCTTCGCCATGACTTTCGGCAAGGGCGTGCTGATGCCGTTCGATAGCCTGTATCGCAGCTTCAGCAACAGCGATCCTTGTAGAGTCCTCTTCCGCCTGACGCGCCGGTTCGGGCGGCATGGCCAGGCCTTTGAGCAGAACCGGCAAAGCGAGGCTTGCCAATACCAGCGAGACCACGATAACCCCGGCGGCAAGAAAGATCGCAAGGTCGCGAGCGGGGAATGGCGTCCCGTCGTTCAGTGTCAGAGGCAAGGTCAGCACACCAGCCAGCGTGATCGCACCGCGCACACCCGCTACAGACGTAGCGGCGATCAGGCGCCAGTCCGGTGTCTGCACGCCGGCGCCGCGTTTGGCTTTGCGCAGGATAGTCAGCTTGAGCGAGGCCCAAACCCAGAGAAACCGCAAGGTTGCGAGCCCTGCCACGATTGCGAGGGTATAAATCGCCAGCCACCAGGTTTCGCTATGACCGGTTACGGCCACGGTCTGCCGCGCGCCTGCGAGAATGCCCGGCATCTGCTCACCCAGCAGCACGAAAATGATACCGTTCAGGGTGAATTGGATCATGTCCCACACCGAATTGCGACGCATACGAGTGACTGCAAGGGCCTGTCGCGAAATCTCGGCATAGCTCATCGTGACACCGGCGCTGACCGCTGCAAGAATGCCCGAAGCATGTGCGTGCTCGGCCAGCAGGTAGGATCCGAAGGGGATCAGCAGGCTGACCAGGATCTGGGAGCCCGTGTCCTCACCCCAGCGCTTCGTCACCCAGGCCTTCACGCGGGTTACGACCAGCGTCACCACGACGCCAATGGCGAGGCCCCCGCCTGCTACCCACAGGAAGTTGAGCGCAGCATTCCCCGCAGAGAACGTGCCGGTCAGGGCCGCAGCCACGGCAAAGCGAAGGCAAACCAGTCCGGAAGCATCGTTCAGCAGCGATTCTCCTTCCAGAATATGCATCATGCGCTTGGGGATCGGCACGCGAGCCGCAATCGCGGACACCGCGATCGGGTCGGTCGGCGAAACCACGGCGGCAAGCGCGAAAGCCACGGCGAGCGGCATCGCCGGGATCATCCAGTGGATCAGGAAGCCCATGCCGATAACGGTCATCAGCACAAGGCCGAGCGCGAGTTCCGCTACGGTGGAAGCATCCTTGAACAATTCGTCTTTGGGGATGCGCCAGCCATCGAGGAACAGCAAGGGTGGTAGCAACAGGAAGAGAAACAGCTCCGGATCGAGTTCGACCCGATGCGACGTGGACATTCCGATCACCGCGCCCAAAACGATCTGAACCAGCGGCGTCGGGATCGAGAATGGCATCATCCTCGCAACGGCACCGCTGACCACAACCGCCAGCAGCAAGAAAAGCACGATCGAAACTGTCTCCAAAACATCACTCCATATGACTGCCGAGACACTCTAAGGGCCTGAGTAGGCACCGGGCAACCCTGAAACTTGCAAAAAATGCATTGATTTCGAGAACTCTGATACACAGGCGGCCTGAAATCAGCGCAGCGTAAACCTGTGAACAATGATGAGCATCCCGCCGGCCACCTACAGAACGTTCGATGCATGAGCCCGCCCCTAAAGGCCAAGCGCGAGAGCGTGCTACGACAAGGCATCGAGACGGCCGAATTGCAAGCTCGATTGGGATTACGGCCAACGTCTGAAGCAGCGCCTCTTGCTTCACCAGCTTTGCGGCAGCAGGCTAGGTTTGGCTCTAAAATGGCCATCCGACTTAGCTGCGCCGTGTAAAAACCCCATCCGCTGGTTACCTTTCCGGCCTTCGCGGGTTACCCCCTGCCTATGGAGCAACAAGCCCTCGTCTTCGCGCTGATCGGCATTCTCGGGATCGGCGCGCAGTGGATCGCCTGGCGTACCGGCTGGCCCGCCATTGCCCTCATGCTCGCCGCCGGTGTCCTTGCGGGACCAGTGACCGGGCTGATCGTGCCCGAACATACCTTCGGCGAATTGCTCGAACCGATGATTTCGGTGGCCGTGGCGCTGATCCTGTTCGAAGGTGGCCTCAGCCTCAATTTCCGCGAATTGCGCAAGACCGAGGGCGCGGTCACCCGGCTCATGGTGATCGGCATTCCGCTGGGCTGGGTGCTGGGCACCCTCGCCTGCTATTATGTGGCGGGGCTGGTCTGGCCGGTCGCGATCCTCTTTGCGGGCATCCTCGTGGTGACCGGGCCGACGGTGGTGATCCCGCTGCTGCGCCAGAGCAACGTCGCCCCGCGCCCGCGCGCGATCCTCAAGTGGGAAGCGATCGTCAACGACCCCTTCGGCGCGCTCTGCGCCGTCATCACGTACGAGTACCTGCGCCGCGTCGACGAAGGCGGCACCTTGCTCTCGGTCGTCGCCGCGCTGCTGGGCGCGGCGGTGGTCGCCGGGCTCATAGGCTATGCCACGGCGCGCGCGATCGCCTGGGCCTTCCCGCGCGGCCATGTGCCCGAGTACCTCAAGGCCCCGGTGCTGCTGGTGGCGGTGATCGGCACTTTCGTGCTGTCCAACCTGATCCAGCAGGAAACCGGCCTCCTCGCGGTGACGGTAATGGGCGTGGCGGTGGCCAACATGCGCCTCGATTCCCTGCGCGACATTCACCCGTTCAAGGAGAACGTCACCGTCCTGCTCATTTCGGGCGTCTTCGTGCTGCTCTCCGCCTCGCTGGACTTCGAGGTGCTGCGCCTGTTCGAGTGGCGTTTCATCGCCTTCCTCCTCGCATTGCTGTTCCTCGTGCGCCCGGCGACTGTGCTGATCGCTCTGGCGTTCAGCAAGATCCCGTGGAACGAGCGGCTGCTGGTCGCGTGGATCGCGCCGCGCGGTGTCGTCGCGGTCGCCGTCTCGGGCCTGTTCGCGCTGCGGCTCGATCAGCTGGGCTATGGCGACGGCAGCATCCTCGTCACCCTGTCGTTCTCGGTGGTGGTGGCGACGATCGTGGCGCACGGGTTCAGCATCCGCTACGTCGCGCGCTGGCTGGGCGTCATGGGTGCGCCGCAGAAGGGTCTGCTGATCGTCGGGAGCACGCCGTGGAGCCTGTCGCTCGCGCGCCAGCTCAAGTCGCTCGACCTGCCGGTGATGATCTCGGACGCCAGTTGGCAGCGCCTCGCCGCGCCAAGGCAGGCTGGCATATCGACCTACCATGGCGAGATTCTGGCCGAGACGACCGAGGAACGGCTCGACCTCACGCAGTTCCAGGTGCTCGTCGCGACGACCGAGAACGAGGCCTACAACGCCCTCGTCTGCAGCGAGTTCGCGCCGGAGATCGGCCGCGATGCGGTGTACCAGCTCGGTGGCAGCGGCGATGACGAGGACCACCGCAGCCTTCCCGAAGCCCTGCGCGGCCGCGCGATGTTCGCCGCCGGGCACGGCGTCGAGGAGATCATGGAGCGCGAGACGGCGGGCTGGACCTTCCGCAAGACGCGGATCAGCGAGCAGTTCGACTTCGCCGATGCCCGCTCCTCGCTGCCTGACGAGGCGGAGATGCTGTTCGTTTTGCGCAAGGACGGCCGCATCCGCTTCTTCACCCATGCGTCGCGGCCGACGCCGCAGGCGGGGGACATCGTCGTGTCCTACGGCCCCTCGCAGCGTTCCGATCCTGAAAACCCGGCCCAACCCCACAAGAAGGAGGCGACCGCATGAGAGGCCTGAAACTGCACGAAGGCGCCGCGCGCTGGCTCTCTGCCGCCGCGATCGGGCTTGCCGTCAGCGCCTGCCAGCCCGAGAAGGCCCCGCAGGACGACCAGAGCGAAGCGGTGGCCGATGCCTCCGAAGCCATCGGGCCGGAACTGGAGAAGAAGTCGATCATCCGCGCGGAAATCGACCCTGCGCCGAGCGAAACCCCGGTGCTGCAGCCGGAAACCATCGTCGTCCCCTTCCCCGCCAGGGGCGCGGAGCCCGACGCGGCGGGCATCGCCATGATCGACGATCTGATGACGCACCCCTCGTTCCGGGTCGGCGGACCGATCACGATCTGGGGGCACAGCGATTCCAAGGGCTCGGACGAGCAGAACCTCGCCGCTTCGCGCCGCCGGGCCGAGGCCGTGCGCGACTATCTGGTGAAGAAGGACGTGCCGCGCGACCGGATCACCGTCATCGCACTCGGCGAGGCACGACCGATCGCGCCCAACCGCAACCTCGACGGCACCGACGACATGGAAGGCCGGGCGAAAAACCGGCGGGTGGAAATCAAGGTCGATCTGCCCGCGCCGCCGCAGGCCGAGGAAACGCCCGCCGTCAAGCCGGAGTGAAGCGGGTCAGACCGGCGCGGTTTCGGCCACAGGCTCCGCATCGGCAAGGCTCTTGCGGAAGGCGGCTTTGATCAGCCACGGCTCCAGAATGCGGCCGACGACATAGAGCACCGTGAAGATACCGGCGAAGACGAAGGCCGGATTGCGCGATTCCTTGAGCAGCCAGGCGATGCCGAGGAACAGGAACGGCAGGAAGAAGCAGAACTGCAAGGTCGGGCTGTTCAGGTCGTAGCGCAGTTCGGCGCCTTGCCCGTCATCCTCCACCCATAGCGTACCGTGGTTGAAGATGGCCATCCGGTCCTGCGCGATCGGGTCCTTCTTGCTGAAGGCCAGCGTGTCGCCGTCGATGCGAAAGGTCGTGCCCACGGCGCGGAACAGATGGTCGAGGCGCGCGAAGACGTCCCGGGGCGTGCGCCGCACATCGAGCGCCAGCGATCCCCGAACGCGCCAGATCCGGTCGATGAAAGGAAGGTTCACGCGGAAAGTCTCCCTTATTCGGCCGGGACGGCGGCAGGCTGGAAGCGGACCTGGATGGCGGATTTCGTGGTCTTCCAGGCCTCGGTGAAGGGATAAGTCATCTGCTCGCGGATCGACATGCGGCGGCCGCCTTCCATGCCGAGCAGTTCCGCCTCGCCATCGACGCAGGTGCCGAACATGCGGTCGATGAAGATATAGGTGCTGGCGTAGTTGCTGCGGCTCGCCTCGAAATCCTGCGAGTGGTGGACGCTGTGGTGCTCGGTGGTGTTGAACAGGAAGCGCCACAAGCGGGGCGTGTTGAAGCGCACGTTGATGTGCTGGTACGTGCCCACGGCCATGCCGATCGCTCCGGCGAGCAGCGCCGCGCGCGGCAGGAAATCGAAGAACCCGCCGATGCCCAGCCCGATCAGGAACAGCTCGACCGGGTTGCCGACCGCGCCCTTGTTGATGTTGAGCTGCGTGATGTAGTGATGCACCGAATGGGTGAGCCAGAGCGGATACCAGTTGTGCATCCCGCGATGCATCCAGTACTGCCCGAAATCGAAGATGAAAGAGATCAGGAAGGCCTGAACAAGCAGCGGCATGTCCTTGAACCAGGCGAATTTCTCCCAGTCGAAAGCATGCTGGATGGCCCCGACCATGGCGTCGCTGCCGATGTGCTTGCCCGCGTACTTGACCAGCGTATAGCTGATGCCGACGAAGAACAGGTCGGTGACCAGTTCCTTCCAGGTCAGCCGCCAGCTGTCATGGCGCGGGTTCACCCATTCGAGGCAATAGAGCAGCACCTTGAAGCCGATCCCGATGCCGATCGCGGTCGATGCCTTGGCGATGGAATCGGGCGCATAGAGCCAGAAGGCCACCAGTGCGAGCAGCACGGCGGGCTGAAACCAGGTGAAGACGAACTGCTTTACCGGCCCGCCCTCCACGCGCGGGATGTTGTCCCATCCGACCGTGACCGGTGACTGCGTGCCGATCAGCCTCTTGCCTACGCGAACTCCGTCCATATCACCCGCCCTCGTAATACCCGACCACCCTCATCGGTAATACTAAACGTTGATATGGTAATACTAAAACTTTGCAGCTGTCCATGCCCTGTTTGTGCACTGCAAAAATAAACAGAAAAGAGACGGATTTCCGGCATTCCGGGCCATGTCTGGTGCGTTGACGGGCCCCGCGAGCGTCATCCCGGCGGCAGCGGCACCGCACACAGGCCCTTGTCGATCAGCTGGCGAGCGGCCCGGAACAACAGTGGCTCGTGGCCGGCCGCACTGATCAGCTGGATACCCAGCGGCATCGCGAAGTCGCCCGCCAGCGGCAGCACCAGCGCGGGCAGCCCCATCAGGCTGATCGGCTGCGTATAGATGCCGAGGTGGCTGCGAGCGGGGATCGACTTGCCCTCAAAGGTCATCACCGGATCGGCGATCGTCGGCGCGAAACCGGGCGCGGCGGGGGTGAAGAGCACGTCCGCCAGCTCGAACTGGCGGCGCAGGCGCGCCTGTATCCAGCTGCGGAAGCGCTGCGCGGCAAGATAGTCGTCGCTCGGCAGCAGCAGGCCCGCCAGCATGCGGTCGCGCACCGGCGGTTCGAACTGCATCGGGTCCGCCTCCAGCACGGGGCGGTGCAAGCTCGCGCCCTCCGCCGCGATGATGACCGAGGCGGCGGCGCGGGCGATCTCCGAATGCGGCAGCTCGAAACTGATGCGGCCAAGACGGCTCCAGAACGCATCGAGCGGTCCTCGCATCTCCTCCGAGATATTGTCGTCGAACCAGCTCATCAGGCGGCCGAAGGAAATCTCGCCGCGCAAGGGTTCCTGCCGCTCGGGCGCGCCTTCGCGCAGGATCGTGCGGACCAGCGCCACATCGTCGAGATCGCGGCCGAGCACGCCCACGACGTCGAGGCTCTCGACGAACGGATACATGCCGTCGCGCGGAAGGTCGCCGTACGTCGGCTTGAGGCCGATAACCCCGGTAAGCCCCGCCGGCACGCGCAGCGATCCGTTGGTGTCGAAAGCGAGGCTGAGCGGAACCACCCCGGTGGCCACCGCCACGGCCGAACCGCCCGCCGCGCCGCCCGCCACGCGCTCAGGATCGTGCGGATTGCGGGTCGTGCCGTATTCGGCGTTCATGGTGACGAAGCCGTAGCCGAATTCGTCCATGTTCTGCGTACCGACGAGCACCGCGCCCGCCGCTTCGAGCAGGGCGATGGCGCGCGCGTCACGGCTGGCGAAAGCGGCATTGCGGCGCGTGCGCGACCCGGCGGTGGTGATCTCCCCGGCAACGTCGAACAAGTCCGCCACGCCGAAGGGCACGCCTGCCAGCGGGCCGGGATCGAGCCCGGCCTCGACCAGCTTGTCGACCGCCGCCGCCCGCGCCAGCGCACGTCGGCGCAGCAGCCGGGTGAAGCCGCTGCGCTCCCCGCCGAGCTGCTCGGCCCGATCGAAAGCGCGGCTTGCTAGGTCCACGGCGGAGACTTCCCCGCCCCGCACTTTCGCGGCCATGGCGATCGCGGACAGTGGCGCAGGCGTCATGCTCACGCCTCGAACCGCATGGCGCTGGCGCTGCGCGGATCGAGCGCGAAGGCGCGCAATGTCGCGACGTGGTCCTGCAGCACGATAAGGTTGGAAAGGACGCCGGGCATGCATTGCTCGGGTGCGGCGATACCCGCCTCGGCCATGCGTGTGCGCAGGCTGTCCGCGCTCGGACGTGCCGCCTTCCCGCTCGTCTCGGCCACTGGCATGATCTCCCTCGCTCGCCATCGATCGAAGGGTCACCCTTACAGCCTTGCGGCCGGGCAGCAAGGGGGCCGTTAGCCGAACCGATAGGCCGAGATGTCCGCCATCATCACGTTGTCACCGAACACCTTGTGACCGGCGGAGCTCCCGCCTGCACCGGCCGCGACCATGAGCGGCAGCAGGTGCTCCTCGCGCGGGTGCGACTGGCGGCCTGCAGGCGCCTCGGCCCAGTGCGAGAGCAGGGTTTCGCGCTCGGCGGGCGGCGCTTCGACCGCATCGGTTAGCCACTGGTCGAACACTGCCGAGACTTGCGTGGCGGCAGGCGTGCGATAGCCGCGCATGTTGTGGTAGCTCATGCCCGAGCCGACGATCAGCACGCCTTCGTCCCGCAGCGGCGCGAGCGCCTTGCCTGCGGCGATGTGCTCCGCCGGATCGAGGTCGGCCTTGAGCGAGAGCGGCACGACGGGGATGGTCGCCTCGGGATCGATCAGCAGGAACGGCACAAACACCCCATGGTCGAACCCGCGCGACGGATCGGTGCGGGCGGGCAGACCCGCTCCCTGCAGCAAGTCCACGACCCGCTGCGCCAGCGCCGGGGCGCCGGGCGCGGGATACGTCAGCTCGTATGTATGCGGCGGGAAGCCGTAGTAGTCGAAGATCATCCCCGGTTCCACGGCGGAGGAAGCGGTGAAGGCCGTTTCCTCCCAATGGCCGGAAATCACGACGATCCCCTTCGGCTTTTCCGGCAGGGTGGATACGAGCGCACGCAGCCACGCCTCGGTCCTGTCCCATGTGTCAGCAGGACCGCCCATCAGCGTCCAGTCCATGAAGAAGCAGGGACCTCCGCCGTGCGGGATGAAATACGTGGGCATCTGTGTCACGGAAGCTGTCAACTCGGCCGTCTGGGCATTCATCTTTGCGTGGTCCCTGGTTGAACTCGCGGAAAACATTCGACCGGTCCTGGTCGCTGGAGCCAAAGTCGGGCCGAAGACCGCTTCTCGCAAGGCATCCAGAGCGAAGTAATTGTTGCGGCACGCCTACGATTGCTTGGCGCCGCATAAGCCTGCTCCATCGCATGAGACAGCAACCGTGCATCCCACGCCGCAGTCCCTGATGAGAGTATATCAGAACCTGCCTCACCCGAACCATTTCTGTGTCAGTGTCGGTACGGAATGTATTCGAGCGCCGAAATTACCCTCGCCGAACTGGCTTATCATCGCTAAGGCGCGGCAATCTCTCCGGGCAAGGCCGCCAGCGACACTACGAAGATGAACCCTCGCTCACTCGTAATCATCTCGTTTCTGGCCCTGTGCCTGATATATTTTCTGCTCTCGGCAGGCACGTTCAACTCGCTGGGTATGGTGTTACCCTCAATGGTGGACGCATTCGGGATGAACTGGGCACAGGCAGGCTTCGGCTTTACGCTGCTGGGCACCGCTTGCGGATTAGCCAGTCTCGCTCCCGCCTTGACCATCCGCAAGCTCGGCGTCGGGCGCGCCCTGGCGATCGGGACAGTCATTCTTCTGGCCGGTTTCGGCCTTCTCTATGCCTCGACTGGACTTACAACGTATTACCTGGGGGCCACGCTTCTGGGCATAGGTTATTGTTTCTGCGGGACCGTGCCGGGTGTGCACGTGCTGTCGCGCAGCTTCCGGCGGCGATCGAGCATGCTTGGTCTCTACTTCACCATTGGCAACCTTGGCGCTGTGGCGGGACCGTTACTATGGTACGGATCCGCGAGCGCGGGGATCGACTGGCGCTTCTATTGGCTGTTTTTCGCGGTAGCGTCGGTAGTGTTCGGCACTTTCTGCACGCTGACAGCAGGACGCCTCAGCGTCGTTGCACCTGAAGAGCGAGCCACTTCGATCCGTGATGACGAAGTCGCATGGACCGTGCGCGGAGCGATAGGCACTGTGCAGTTCTGGGTCGTTGTCGGCGCCTATACCGCATGCCTTGCCATCAACACGACGACACACGGCTTCGCCTATCAGCATCTGATGGAACACGGCGTCAATCAGGACAGCGCTTCGCAACTCATCAGCCTTTCGGCGCTGGTCTGTGCAATCGGCTCGGCGCTGGCAGGTATCGCAGGCGAAAAGGCGAGCGCGCGGGTGCTGACGATGTTCTCGCTGGGATGTCTGGGGGCCTCGGCGGGGATATTGGCTATGGCGGACGGGCCGGTATCCCTGGCGCTCTGGATGATCACTTTTGGTGGAGGGCTGGGGTTCAGCTACGTAAGCACCGTCATGCTGCTGCAATCCTATTTTGGTCAGAGGGCCTCATTGGAACTCTATTCGATCATGACGGCCGTTTCGACTTCTGCTGCGGTCGGACCGGCGCTGGGCGGTGCAGTGAAAGACATGACCGGTAGCTTTTCCGGCATTTTCATCGGACTTGCGGTGCTTAGCGCCCTGCTGTTCGGCGCCGTCGCCATACTGCGACAGCCGCATGCGCATAGATCATCGTCAGTCCCGCCAGTCGCACGCGAGTGAACGATTCTGACGATGCCCACCGCAATATGAAACTCTGCGCCACCTGACCCGTTGCCTCTCCTGAAGCCATGGCCTGAGGGGAAATCGATTGACGGAAAGCGCTTCGTGAGCGGCAAACTGCATTCCGACCGCAAGCTGCGCCATTTACGGCAGGCATTGGGAGCGTCGCTGCTGGCATTCGCCTTGACGGGCAATGCATCGCCTTCACCCGCCGATCAGTTCGGCGACCTTTTCGTGGCGGTGCAGGAAGGCCATGTCTTCGAAGATGGCAAGACGTTCGCCGATGCCGTGCCCAAGCGTCCACCCGATGCGATCATGGCAGAATACCTTGCCGCCCTGCCTCGTACGCCGAGTGATCTGCGCTACTTCGTGCTCGACAATTTCACCGTGCCCGGTGTCAATGACACACTGCGGCCGTCCCTGCGTGAGCATATCAGGACCCTTTGGCCTCAACTCTCGCGCGAAGCGAGCACCCCGCCGACCGCAAGTTCGGCTATCGCGCTTCCCGCGCCTTATGTCGTCCCGGGAGGTCGTTTCCGCGAAGTCTATTATTGGGACTCCTACTTCACCATGCTCGGTCTTGTCGCGGATAACCGGGACGATCTGGTCGAAGGAATGATCGACGATTTCACCAGTCTGATCGAGCGCTTCGGCCACATTCCCAATGGCACTCGCACTTACTACCTGAGCCGTTCGCAGCCGCCATTCTTCGCGCTCATGCTGGACTTATCGAAGCAGACCGATGGTACCATCCGCGCCCGGCGCCTCACCGCCTTGCGCAACGAATATTCCTACTGGATGGCGGGTCAAAACTGCGCCCGCACCGCAAAAGCATGTGAACGCGTAGTGCGCATGCCAGATGGCACTTTGCTTAACCGCAACTGGGACGACCGCGATACCCCACGTGA
>JASGGD010000029.1:0-35436 GCA_047605225.1 Novosphingobium sp. | reverse complement strand
GCCCACGCCCCCACCCGACCTCCCACGAGTGTACCATAGATGGGAGGTCGGGTGGGGGCGTGGGCCGGTGCCGCATGAGAATGCCCTGCAGGGCATTCTTCAAACAGAAGCTTTAACGACTTCCCATCTCGATCACGGCGCGGGCGATCGAGACGAGTTCAGCCTCGCGGTTGACGCCGGCTTTCTGGAAGATCGTGCGCAGCTGGCTCGACACCGTCTGCGCGCTCACGCCGCGCATCCGGGCCACGTCCTGCCGTGAATGGCCCTGCGCCAGCAGCGCGACGATCTCGCCCTCGGCCCGGGTCAGGTCGAGCGCGGCAGAGAGGCGGGCGCCCTGATCGCTGGCGAGGCCGAGCGGGGCCTTGAGGGTGATGATCACGCTGGGCGCGAAGCCGAAGTTCCAGTCCTGCCGGGGCAGGGGGCAGACCTCGACCAGCAGGGGGCCGCGCACCGATTGCATCCACAGTTCCGAGGGCATCGCCTGCCGGTTGGCGAGCGCCACGCCGATCCGCATCTGCAGCACGCGGTCGAGGTCCGGCCGCACCGCCCGCAAGGCGCCGCCGCGCACCTGCAGCGTGTCGGGCGCGAGCAGCTTTTCGGCAGCCCCGGTAACCGAGCGCACGCGGCCGACCACGTCGAGCAGGATCGCGGCACTGCGCAGCGCGTCGAGCGAGCCGAGCAGCAGTTCGGCGCCCTGATGCTCGATCGCGCTCTGCAGGCGGATCGCGGCCATCACGTGCGGAGCGACGCCGCTCAACGCATCGCGCTGGGCTTCGGTGGTGCGCCCATCGCTCGCGCCGTGAAGCGCGGCGAGGCCGAAGAAGGCGGACGGCCCGCTGTCGAGCACGATCTGGGCGCCGTGTTCGGCATCGAGGCGCCGCACGTGCTCCATGTAGGCCTCGTTGGTGGCGACGGCCCGGACCTCGTCGTAATCCTTCTCCCAGACGAGTTCATAGGGCGCGCGCGAGGCCGCGACGCGGTAGTTGACCTCGGGCCGGTGGCCCTCGATCGCCTCGAACTCGGCGGTGTAGCCTTCCCAGGTATCGGTGACGCGATTGAAGAACGTGTGGTGCTCGCCGATCGCGACCAGTTGCGCGCGCATCGATCCGGTCGCACTGGCCAGAGCCTTCAGCGCGCTTTCCCAACCGGCTTCTTCAAACGGAGCGCGCGCGAAGAGCGCCCCCAGTTCCTCGATTCGTATGGTCCTGCCCCCCGACTGCGACCGGGGAATAATGTGAACTGCGCGTCAACTTTGCGCAAGCCCATGTAAAACGAGGCGGATTGAGGAGGGCATACCATGATCGTGGTATGCGCCGAATCACCAATTCGGGCATCTGCGTAGATGCGACCCGAAGGATCGGTAATTCCAATGCGATCCTTTACCAAACTGCCCGGGGCTTGCTTGCAGGCCCCGGGCACTCTTTGTGGGGGTGGACACACTTTGACGTGATTCGCGGGAACGCGGAAACCCACCTTGCGACATGGCGTGTCGCATGGTCGTCCGATGGATTCCCGCGCTTCAGCCGGATATATGCGCGCGGCTTTTCATCAGCGGCTGGATGCGGGTGCCGAAGTTTTCGACCCCTTCCACGAAGTCGTCGAAAGTCAGCAGGACGCCGCCGGTTCCGGGCACTTCGGCCATCTCGTCCAGCATCCGCGCTACAGTCTCATAGCTGCCGACGAGGGTGCCCATGTTGATGTTCACCGCACCTTCGGGCGCCGCCAGCTGGCGCACGTTGGTGTCGGTGTTGACGGTGTCCTTCGCGCCCTGATCGGCCAGCCACGAGATCGCGTCGATGTCGACGCCGTCGTTGTAGAGCTGCCACTTCGCCTGCGCTTCCTCGTCGGTCTCGGCGGCGATCACCATGACGAGGACGAAGACCTGCACGTCGCGCCCGGTCTCGGCGGTGAACTTCGCCAGACGCTCGTTGTTGAAGGCGAAGGCGGTCGGCGTGTTGACGCCCTTGCCGAGGCAGAAGGCATAGTCTGCCCACTTCGCCGAGAAGGCGAGTCCCGCGTCCGACGATCCGGCGCAGATGATCTTCATGTCGCCCTGCGGGGTCGGCCGCACGAGGCAGTCGTCCATCGTATAGTGCTCGCCCTTGAAGTCGGAGCGGCCGGTCTCCCACAACTCGCGCAGTATGCGGGCATATTCGTCGAGCACCTGATAGCGGTTGCGGAAGTGCTCCTCGCCCGGCCACAGGCCCATCTGGGTGTACTCGGGCGGCTGCCAGCCGGTGATGAGGTTGAGCCCGAAGCGGCCGTGGCTGATCGAATCGATCGTGTTGCACATCCGTGCCGCGAAGGCGGGCGGGATGATCAGCGTCGGACAGGTGGCGAAGATCTTGATCTTCTCGGTTATGGCGGCGAGGCCGGACATGAGGGTGAAGCTTTCCAGCCCGTATTCCCAGAACTCGGACTTGCCGCCGAAACCGCGCAGCTTGATCATCGAGAGCAGGAAGTCGAGCCCGTGCTTCTCGGCCCGGATCGCGATCTCCTTGTTGAGATCGAAGCTGGGCATGTACTGGGGCGAGGTCGTGCTGATCAGCCAGCCGTTGTTGTTGATGGGCACGAAGACGCCGACTTGCATGGATCAGGACTCCAGGAATGCGCAGGCGATGCGGTCGAAGGCGGCCGGATCGGTGACGTTGCAGGCGTGGCCGCCCCACTCGAAGCTGGCGACCTCAGCGCCGGGGATCGGCTCGGCAAGGTCGAGGCAGGCGGCGTAGGGCGCAAGGAAATCGTCGCGCGTGGCGATGACGAGGGTTTCGCCCAGCCGCGCCAGCCGCTCGGCCGAGGGGGCATAGGCGGCGACGGCGGCGACGCGCTTTTCCATCGTCTCCGCGCCGGGGAAGCCCGCGATGTGGTGCGCGAGTTCGCCCTCCAGCAGCGCGTCGTTGGCGGCGATCCAGTCGGGCGGGTAGAGGAACAGCGGCTGCGCGCGCAGGAAGGGCTCGATTCCCGCATGACGCAGCAGGGCGAGGCGCGCCTCGAAGCAGCGGCGGGTGTGCGGGGAGAGGCTGCGCCAGCCGTTGATCACGATGAGCTTGTCGATACGGCCCGAGGTAAGTGCGGTTTCGATCCCGATCATCCCGCCCAGCGCATGGCCGATGAAGTGCGCGCGGGCGATGCTCAGCGCATCCATCAGCGCGATAACGTCCTGCGCCATGTCCTCGATCGAGGTCGTTTCCGGCAGCGCTCGGTCGCTGCGGCCGGTCCCGCGCTGGTCGTAAGTCAGGACACGGTGGTTCCGCGCGAGCGCGGCGAGGTTAGGCTGCCAGTAGGCGCCGCTGCCGCCGAGCCCGCTCGACAGGATCAGCGTGGGCGCGCCTTCGGGACCGTGGAACTCGTAATGGAGGCCGGTCGCCTCAGGCAAGATGCGCCACCGACGCGATCTCGACGAGGCAGTCGGGCTTCACGAGGTCGGTCCTGATGCAGTAGCGCGCAGGCTTGTCGCCGGGGAAGTACTCGGCATAGACGGCGTTGAACGCGGCGTAGTCGGCCATGTCCTTGAGGAAGATGTGGTTCATGGCGACGTCGGCCATGGTGCCGCCCGCCGCCTCGACGGTGATGCGGATCGCCTCCAGCACGTGCCGGGTCTGCGCCGCCGCGTCGCCGACATGCAGCACGGTGCCGCCTTCGCCCAGCGCCAGCATCCCCGAGACGTAGAGCACGTTGCCCGCTTTCGCCCCGGCCGAATAAGGTGCGATCGGGGTGGGAAACTCGGACGGGTTCACGGCTTCGAAGGGCATCGATTACTCCTTGAGAGGAAGCTGGCTCACGGCGGTGCGGAAATCGGCGACCGTGCTGACCCAGCCGAAGAACTTCTCGACGTTGTAGACGGTGGCCTCTTTGATGAAATCGGGGCCGAGGTGATGCGTCGCATCCTCCAGCAGCACGCCGAAGTATTCGAGGTGGAAGCCGTCGCGCAGGGTCGATTCGACGCAGACGTTGGTGGCGATGCCGGTGAACACCAGCGTGCGGATGCCGCGCGCGCGCAGGACGGAATCGAGCTGCGAGTTGAAGAACGCCGAATAGCGCGGTTTGTGGACCCGCAGGTCGCCTTCCTTCGGCAAAAGCGCATCGACAAGTTCGTAGTCCCAGCGCCCGCGCGCGAGGAACTTGCCCGAGAGTTCGGGGCGCCTGCGCATGGTCTTGAGCGCGTTGGACTTGTGGTAGTTGGGCGAGAGCGGCGTGCCGGCCTCGACGTAGTCGGCGTCCCAGCCGTTCTGCAGGAACACCACCGTCATCCCGGCGCCGCGCGCGGTGTCGAGCACGTCCGCGATGTGGCCGATCGTGGCGGCGGCAGGCCCGACGTCGAAGCCCGCCTCGTCCACGTAACCGCCTTTGGAGGCATAAGCGTTCTGCATGTCGACGACGATCACGGCGGTCGTCGCCGGATCGAGCCGGATGGCCTCGGGCCGCGCAGGAAGCACTGCGGAGGAGTGGGAACCGGGGGACGGGTCGACGATGATCTCGCTCACCCCGATACTATTGAGCACAGGTCCGGGGTGGTCAAGGCTAGACGGCGGAAGGACGCGGCTCCTGCGGCCTGACGCCCAGCAGGCGCTCCAGCGCGGCCGCGAAACCGGCGTTGCGCTGGCGGTTTGACGACTGGATGCGATCGAGATCGAGGCCGCTGCCGCCGGTCAGCAGCACGCCGAACTCGCCCTTGCCGACCCAGCGCACTTGCGCCTGCAGGTCCGCCTGTCCGGGCAGAGAGACGCGCAACATCTCGCCGGTGGTCGGCAGCAGGGTGCGCGAGGCGATGCACATGCCGCCGGGCGAGACGTTGCGCACGATGACGTCCTCGCCCGCGCGCCCCTCGCCGCCGATGACGGCCTTGATCAGCGTGCGCACGCGGGGCGCGCGCTGTTGTTGCGCACCCTGACCGGCGGCGGCTTCCGACGAGACGGAGGCTCGCCGGGCCAGCGCTTTCAGCCACTCGGGGCGCTCGCTGCTCGCGAAATCATCGATGTCCGCCATGGGATCGGCTACCTCTTCGCATTCGTGTCCCCGGTGCAAGATCAGACGCGGTCGAACCGGCGGCGCTGCGGTGGGGGGTGAGAACGATGCGCCAGCCGGTTCGCTTCTCATTGTGCAGCCGCACAGTTCCCGGATGGTTAACAAATCCCTTACGTAACTTGCCTTGTGAAAACGATTGAATTGGCACTTGTGGACGCCTTGGGTGCCGTTGTGGTATCTTTGAGTGCCGGTCTGTTCCGGGTTCTCCCGTTGCAAAATCTGCATTTTGGTCGCCGCCCTCTTGTCGCGGTGCAGTAAAACCTGACATGACAAGCCGACATGCTCCGCCAGTACGAACTCGTCGAACGCGTCAAGGAATACGCCCCGGAGGCCGATGAGGCCCTCCTGAACCGTGCCTACGTCTATACCGTGCAGAAGCACGGCACCCAGAAACGCGCCAGTGGCGACCCCTATTTCAGCCATCCGGTCGAAGTGGCGGGCCTGATGACCGAGCTGAAGCTCGATCAGCAGACGATCATCACCGCGCTGCTCCACGACACGGTCGAGGACACCCTCGCCACGATCGACGAGATCGACAAGCTGTTCGGCCCCGACGTCGCGCGGCTGGTCGACGGCGTCACCAAGCTCTCCAAGATCGAGGTGATGACCGAGAGCGAGCGCGCGGCGGAAAACCTGCGCAAATTCCTGCTGGCGATGAGCGAGGACTTGCGCGTTCTCCTCGTCAAGCTGGCCGATCGCCTGCACAACATGCGCACCCTCCACTACATCAAGAAGGAGGACAAGCGCCGCCGCATCGCCCGCGAAACCATGGACATCTACGCCCCCCTCGCCGAGCGCGTGGGCATGTACGAATACATGCGCGAGATGCAATTGCTCGCCTTCGAACAGCTGGAACCCGAAGGCTACGCCACGATCACCGGCCGCCTCGCGCAGATCCGCAGCGAGGAGGGCGGGCAGGTCGACGAACTGGCGCTGGCGATCAAGCAGGTGCTGGCCGAGGCGGGGCTCAACGTCGAGGTTTCGGGGCGCGAGAAGCACCCCTATTCGATCTGGCGCAAGATGGCCGAGCGCCATGTGAACTTCGAGCAGATCACCGACATCATGGCCTTCCGCGTCCTCACCGACGACGTGAACGACTGCTACCGCGCGCTCGGCGTGCTGCACCAGTCGTGGCAGATGATCCCCGGCCGCTTCAAGGACTACATCTCCACCCCCAAGTCGAACGGCTATCAGTCGCTGCATACGGCGCTGATTTTCCAGCGCTCCATGCGCATCGAGGTGCAGATCCGCACGCGCGAGATGCACCGCCTCAACGAGTTCGGCCTCGCCGCGCACTGGGCGTACAAGCAGGGCGGCGCGCGGCCCGACGGGCAGGTCGGCTGGCTGCGCGACCTGATCGAGATCGTCGATGCCAGCCACGACGCCGAGGAACTGCTCGAGAATACCAAGATGGCGATCTATCAGGATCGCATCTTCGCCTTCACTCCTAAGGGTGCGCTGTTCCAGCTGCCCAAGGGATCGACGGCGGTGGACTTCGCCTATGCCGTCCACACCAACCTCGGCAATGCGGCGGTGGGCGTGAAGATCAACGGTCGCCATGTGCCGATGCGCACGCAGCTGGCCAACGGCGACGTGGTCGAGATCATCAAGAGCACCACGTCCGAGCCGCAGCTTTCGTGGCTGGGCTTCGTCGTCACCGGCAAGGCCCGCGCCGCCATCCGCCGCGCCGTCCGCGCCAAGGAACGCGCCGAAGTCGCCGAGATCGGCGGCAAGCTCTACGACGAGATCGCCGGCCGCCTGCCGCAGCGCGTCGGCAAGAAGGCGCTCGCCCACGCGGTGGAGCGGCTGGACCTGCGCGACGAGGAAGACCTGATGTTCGCCATCGGCTCTGGCCGTCTGTCGGACCGTCAGGTGATGGAAGCGCTGGTCCCCGGCAGCACGGCGGAACTGCCGGACGATCCCGAGTGGACCCGTACCGAGCGCGCGATCTCGATCCGCGGCCTCACGGCGGGCGTCGGCTTCGAGCTGGCGGAATGCTGCCACCCGGTCCCCGGCGACCGCATCGTCGGCCTGCGCCGCCCCGATCACAAGGTCGAAGTCCACGCGATCGATTGCATGACGCTGGCGAGCGGCGTCGATGCCGACTGGCTCGACCTGTCATGGGGCGAGCGGACCACCGGCGCGGTCGGTCGCGTGCGGCTGATCCTCTACAACCGCCCGGGCACGCTGGCCGAAGTGACGCAGATTCTTGCCAGCAACCGTGCCAACGTCACCAACCTGCAGATGACCCAGCGCGACGAGCCCTTCGGCACGTACGAGGTGGACCTCGAAGTTTCAGACTTGGCGCACCTCACCCGCATCGTCGGCGCCCTGCGCGCCAGCGAGGCCGTAGCAGACGCCGAACGCATCTGACCAAATTCCTCCCCGAGCTTGCTCGGGGAGGGGGACCGCTCGCGAAGCGAGTGGTGGAGGGGGCTCTCTCCCCTCAGAACGTCAGCGAAACCTCAACGTCATCCCCTTCGCCGACTCCCTCGGCCTTGCGCACGGCGGCCTTGACCGGCAGCAGCCAGCCGCCGTCGGATTTGCTCGGAAACACCGAGGTCGCGAACTCGGTCGCGCCGATCCGCGCCTTGACCTTGAGCGAACCGAACCCGCGCGCGGTGCCTTCCAGCTTGCGCATGATCGCGGTGCCCGAAAGCGCCTCGCCCGCCGCGCCGTCGATGGTGAGGAAGTGCCAGGTGCCGTTGTTCGCCCCGCCGGTCCAGCGCCACAGGCGGCCGGTGTGGTGAAGATGCTCGCCATACGTGCTCATGGTTTAACCGCCCGGATCGGCACGGGCGCATTGCAGACGTCCACCCCGCCTGCGGGCTGGATATAGAAGCTGTCCTTCCGGTTCGCGCGCTTGTCGATGTAGGCGGCGAAGCTGGCGCTTTCGGTGGAGAGGTATTCGTAGGCAGGCAGGCCCGCCACCTCACTGCCCATCCGCACCGAGACGATCGGCGTACGCTCTTCCGGCGTTTCGTAGAAGCCTAGCGCCCCCGTCCCGCGCGGCAATGAGGACAAATGCTCCATCCCCGCGATGATCCGCCCGACGAGCGCGATGTTGCGGTCCAGCTGGCGCGGCGCCTGCCCGATCACGGTGTAGAGTTCCGCCCCGGTGCCGGTATCGGGCGAGAGATTGCGGCCGACGCCGACCATGCCATAGCAGTGGACGGGCCAGATGTTCTCGTCAAAGGCAATGGGCCAGCCCGCATAGAACCCCGTGTGAGGGGCATAACTGTCGCCGGGCAGCACCTTCTCTGCGAGAATTTCTTGCGGAGCGGTATATTCGGCCTCGCCGACGACTTTCAGGTCTCCCGGCAAAGCCTTGGCCTTCCCCGTCGTCTCCCCATCGGGATCGCCCCACTGCACGACGTAGTTGTCCTGCACCCGCACGACCGCGATCCCGTCGAACCAGTGCGCGGCCACGAGCTTGCGGATGTTCCCGACCCACCCTTGCGAGAACGGCGCAGGCATCAACTGGATCACCACGCGGCGCGGCCTGCCGTTGGCATCGGGCGCGAGATCCATGACCATCAGGTCGCCCGGCGCGATGCGCTGCCAGTCGGAGGCGGCGGTGGCATCGACGACGTCGTTGGGCGTCACCGGCTTGTCGGCAGCCGCCAGCGAGGGCGCGGCGAGGGCGGCAAGCGAAAGGGCGGAAAGGAATTTGCGCATGAAAGGCTTCATGCCATCACCACACCGCTTGCGAAACCCCGCGCGACTCGCTAGTGGCCGCCTCCTTACCAGTGCATGCGGAGCGGTGGCCGAGTGGTCGAAGGCGCTCGCCTGGAAAGTGAGTATACGCCAAAAGCGTATCGAGGGTTCGAATCCCTCCCGCTCCGCCATTTTTCCGATAAAAATCAATCACGCCCGACCATATTGGGCTTTTGTCTACTTTGATGGCCACTTCAGTTCTGGATTGCAGTGGATCTCTACGGACTGCGGCGCGCGGAATCGCCGTTTTTCCGAGCAACCCTTTGATGCTCGATCAGTCCCTAAATGGGCTTAGCGCTCTATTTGTCCGGGGCTGGCTAAGTGACCGATCTATGTGCCATGATAGCCCCGCCTTGGGTTCCTCCTGGGGCACTGCCCAATGGGCCAAATTGTTCTTCACAGGGCGTTTCTCAATGCAGCCGCCACGCATGATCCGGCCGCCGTGGTGAGCAAAGCGCTCAAGTCGCTACCGAAGAAGGGCAGGCAACCAGCGATCTCTGCCTACTTGGCTCGGGGGTCTTCCGCCGCACTGCGAGCGCCGGCCATAACCCGCACCCAGACTTGAGATCCGCGTTTGCGAACGACATAACGGCGGCACGCGCTGCACTCGCGTACGTAGATGCTGCCGTTCCATCGGTCGGACCCCCGCTTCGGCGAGTGGCGGTTGAAAAGACACAACAATCTTCGAAGCATGGGGGCACGCGAGTAAAGCTGAGAAGGGTGGCGCCCCCTAGCGACCCCGCTGGCTGTCACGCAAGGCGAACTGCAGCCAAATTTGAGGGAAATCCCCAGCAAACTCTGGAAAATACGGGATATTCCCGCCGGAATGGTCCGATCTCTGTTGGAGCCCTTTACTAATCGGCTGTGCGCCAGAAGCCCTTTCGCACTCGGAGAAGAGGCCTGCCGCAAGAGGCACAAGTCGTACTGTAATGCGACCCATCCCACTTCGCGCGAGGCTTATCTGGCGCGTGCTTCCCGAAAATACATGCAGTCCGATTCAACAAAGCCCGCATTCTGTACCCCCCATACTGCGGTACCTTCCGGTGATTCGCAGTGACGACGGGCGGTATAATGCGGGCGGAGACTGTAAAATTTTAATCCTATTTCGTCGCAATCCTGAAATGGGACGGCAAAAATCCTATGACCATCATGCCCGCCGGCATCGGGTTCGTGATCGAGCCTTACTGCCATGGCGTGTCCGAAGCGCCGCGGTCGCCCGGCGCCATGGCAACCTGGCGCGCGAGGACCAATTTCGGGTTCCTGGGACGAGCACCGTTCATGCGAGGCAGCGTCGCCGCGGACGATGGCGATGGAGTTGCAGATCCACTCGCTGATCTGAGAGGATGGGTGCGCCGGTCTCCTGCAAGTCGCCGCACCCGGCGCGCTTGGTAGCGATGCGCTTTCCAAGAACAACGCACTACCGCACACAATGCCGCGATATGCGGCCGATGATTCGACATCATTCGATTGCAACTCGGCGTTCAGGGGCGGCCGTTGAGGCGGGGGCGGCGGTTCCCTGCTGTCGTCGCGCCCGGTTTCAAGAAGCGAAAGCTATCGGCGAGCAACAGCGTTTGGAGAATAATCGGAGTGCCGTCAGTTCTGACCCATCGATGACCGACGATTGCGACCCAGCCCAACATCATGCGCGCCGGCCTCGCCGTTGCGCTCGTCACGCGCGAGGAACTGACGACCAAGAAGAAGAAGCTGCGGGTGGGCCAGCGCTTCCAGATGGAGGTCGCCGAGAACATTACGCAGAATGGCGTTGTCGTCATCCCGTCGGGCACGCCCGCGATCGGTGAAGTGACCGAGGTCCGTAACAAGGGCATGTGGGGCAAGTCCGGTTACATCGGCGCGCGCGTCGTCTCGCTCAACCTCAATGGCCGCAATGTGCGCCTGTCCGGCACCTTCGACGACAAGGGCGTTACCGGTACCGGCGGTGTCGTCGCGGCCATCGCCCTGGTTCCGATCGCAGGCTTCCTCACCACCGGCACCAGCGCGTTCATCGCCAGCGGCTCGGCGGTGAAGGGTTTCCTCGATGAGGATCTGGCATTCCAGGCGGTGCAGCCAGAGGTAATTTCGGTCCCTGCTGCCGTTCCGGCCGCTACGCCTGCTCCGGCAGTTGCTCCCGCTGTTCTTACGTCGGCTTCGATCACGAAGTGACTTGATGGCCCCTGCCCCGTCATAGGCAGGGGCCTATTCCTGCAGGGCCGCTTCGACTATTGCTCGCAAGGCATCCCTCACATCATCCGCAAATTGCTGGGACCAAACAACTAGTTCATGGGTGGTCCGGGCTCCATCCATTGCAGGACGGGCTGGCCATTGTGCTTGACCAGCAGTGGCGCCTTGCCCGGGCGAAAATCGATTGTGTAGCCTTGGGTCTTGCCGTTCTTGGTGACGACAAGGATGCTGGCTCGGCGATGGAACAGCATGTAGCCCGTGTGATCGTCGTTCTCGGCGAAAATCACCGGTCCTTCTCTGCCGGTCAACGTCGGCAGGGGCATACCGTTGGTCATCGCGATGCGGAGGCCGACGGTGCCAAGATGCCATTCGCCTTCGGGCACGGCGGGAACCAGGCGGCTCACATACTTGTATGTAATCCCGGGCTCGATCTTCTTGAGCGTGGCCTGATATTCGGCATAGCCGATGATCAGGTCGCACATGAACGGGTCGGGCAGGTTGGGAATGAAGGTCAGACCCTTGCCACTCCAGCCGGCGGCAAGTGCGGCTGCCGTGCGGTAGAGGCCCAGGAATGCAAGATCAGGGGTGTCGTCGCGGGTCATGGGCAGGCCCAGCTTCGCGATATGCGGCGGCATCTCGATGATTGTCTTGAGCCGAGATATGCAGCCGGGCGGGGGCGGTTCGGGGCGAAAGCCCATCGCAAATCCGGCCATTCCCGTCGGCGTGAAGCCGATCGGCTCGCCCATCGTGCTATCGACGACCGCCTGATCTCCGAAGCTCATGGACACCACGCCCAGTGCGAGATTCTCCTGAGTTGAGTGTAGCAGCGGCCCCCCGGAAATGCCTTTCGACAACCGGCACAGCGGACGAATACCCTCATTGGCAAAATCGATGTTCACGAGGGCGCAGCGGACTATTCCCAGCTTGGAGAAATGCGCCTTGGGATAGCCCAGCGCCGCCATGTAGGTTGCCGGACGATTTGCGTGGGTGGCGAAAATAGGTGCGGGCCGGGGAGGGACGCGAAGGTAGGCGACGCGCTTGTCCGCGCACTGATCGAGTTCGAGCACTGCCCAGTCGTCCGGCTCCTGCACGCCTTCCAGCCGGTCCTTGCCCAGCATCTCATTCCCCTTGATCTCTGCTCCCGCCTCGCCAGGCATGAAAGGGCCTTGCCAGAGGATGCGGGCGGTGGAGATGTTGGCGAAGTTCTGATCGAGGGAGAGATCGGCACGGGTGCCGTCCTTTGGATAGCCACCCCAGCCCACGCGGATCGTCTTTGCGGGGACATACTCGCGAACGACCACATGGGCCGCCGTGACGACCACGCAGGGCGCCACGAGGAAGCCCGATCCGTGTCCCGTCAGGCTCTTGCCGTCCGGGGCGGCAAAACTGGAGGAAATGCCCACGATGGCTGCCGAGGTCCCCGTCGGCTTGCGGTCGATCTCGACCGACTTGGGGACGAAGCGTTCGGGCTCCCTGCGCAGACTGCCCAGAATGCCGAGGTCGGCCTCTTCGTCAGCCTTGAAGTAGGGCGGCAGGCCTTGGGTCTTGACCGGTTTGCGCCATGCCTCCGGAGCATCCGCAAGGGCAGGGGCAAGCGTGACCGCGATGCTGAGAACAGCCATCGTGATCGTCGCGCACAACTCTTTCGACCAGCGGTGCATGTCGTCTCCTGCAGGAAGGGCCGTTGTAAGGCGGATCAGTGTGGTGCCGACCATGCGGGCGGCGGCGCTCTTACTACGGGAGGCTCGGACGAGGTGGCGGGGCCGCCGAAGGATATGCCCTCGTCGCCGGTGTCGCCGTTCGCCTGCGCATAGGCTGCCGCAGCTGCGCGAAGATGCGTGCTGGCGGCGGTCTCCATGGTAAGGATGGCGGTGTATTCCATGGTCCGCCGTTCCGGGTACGGGCTGCCGTTGATCCTGAAAATTACCGTGGCGCCGTCAGGCTGAAGCCAGGAATAGGTCTGTCGTACCGTACCGCCGCCGGACGGCCCGCCTGTCACGCGGGGCTTGCCGAAGCGTCGCTGCAGGGTCGCCAGCCATTGATCCCGGTGCTGACCATTGCCTGCGGCCCAGCTTTCGGTCCTGATGATCCTGCCCCTGTAGGCAATGAGCTTGTCGAGCCGTATCGTTCCCGAAATACCCTCCGCAGGAGTGCGGGCGACTTCGTATCGGGCGAGGTAGTCCTCAAACCCCGTTTGCCGGATGCAGGGAGCGGCCGGTGCAGGGGCATCGCATTCGAGGAGGGCAGGGGCTTCGTCGAGAGGTTGCAGGTCGAATGAAGGCAGGGACGTGGCCAGAAATGCCGGCAGGAATTGCAAGCCGGATCGGGCCGATACGAACGGTGTCCCTATGAGAGTGCTGGCTATCAGGATCGCCAAGCCCAGCACACACCTGCGAACATGCGACAAGACCTTTCTCCTTGATGGACGAACCGGCGATGTCATGGCTGCTAGGGTCAGGACCCTAGGCAGGTATGACATCGTGGCGATCGATGAAATGGTGCGGCAGGATCGTGGCCTTTACTAGAACATGGGCTTGATGTTTGTCCCTTTTTCTTTTGATGGATAGCACGTGCCCTTTTCTTTTATAACGCTTCCTTTGGAGGTGTAATATCCATGGAAATACGTGCCATTGACGCGATTGATCCGCACGTTTTCGCCACCTGCCGCGTCGCAGCTGATAAGCGTGGGCTCCATCCTGCACTTCGACATGAATAATTCATATCGGAAGTTCTTCTCCGAATAGAGCTGCATTTCGGCCGCCGGAGTATTGCCTGGCGCTACACTGCCATCCGGCGTTACAATCTTGAAATCGAAATATTTTGCCGGAAGGATTTCATTGTCCGAGGTACGGACCCGGTCCGGCGCGCTGCATCCCAGATTCAAGGTTTCGGCATTCGCCACGCCAGGCAGCGCTGCGATCAATAAAACCGTAACGAAAGTTACGCGACTGCTCATTCTATAAATCCCCCCAACGGATTCGTAGATGCATACTATTACGGTCGGCCGCTTCGGAAGAAATGAAAAATTTCGTCCGTGGATTAAAAGGATGCGCCAGCACGGCGTTTCACCCGGTAGGAGACAGCATCGGACGGGGCCGCCTGCCTGTCCGCGAAGGCCGGAGCGTTCGCAGCGATCGCCACGTGGCTGGTGCCGAGTACGCAGATAAGGCAGATCGAATGGCGCGTATGTCTTGGTGAAACTACCGTTGATCTGCCCGTGTCGAAGGGCTTGTGCGGCGCTGCATCGGCTGGCCCATTCTGACGCCCTGCAGTCAGTTCGGAGACGGTTCGAAGTCGCTGGCGTGTCCGCCGCATGACGGGCCGCATGACCGTCACAAACCCGAAATGACCCGATCATAGAGGGCCTGCGAAACCAGACGGCTGGCGGCGTCGAAGGACATGCAGGACCCATTGCGCATCGCGATCCCCATTCACAGCTTTGAGCCGGGCGGCGTCGAACGCGTCGCCCTCGGCCTGGCTGCGCAATGGCGCGAGGCCGGGCATGAGGTGACCGTGGTGCTCGGCCGACCGGGTGGCGCGGGCCTGTGCAGTGCGCCCGCGCTCGATTACTGGAGCCTGCCCACCCGCCTGCCTACGGCATCGTGGCGCACGCCGTGGATGGTCCACACGCTCTACAGTTTCCTGATCGAAAACCGTGTCGACGTGCTGTTCTGCCCGGGCAATACCTACGCGGTGATCGGCGCGGCGATGAAGCTGCTGCTGGGCCACCACGCGCCGCCGATGCTGCTCAAGATCAGCAATGCGCTGCAGCGTCCCGACATGTCCGCACCGATGCGCCGGGGCTATGGCGCCTGGCTGCGCGCGCAGGGCGGGCTGTTCGATTCACTGGTGGCGCTGTCCGAGCCGATGCGCCGCGAAGTGCGCGAATGCATGCTGGCCGAGCCGCGTCAGGTCGAGGTGATCGCCAATCCGATCCTGAACCGCCGCCGCCTGATCCAGCTTGGCCGGATAGAGCGGCGCACCCCGTCCGCATGGGGCATGCGCTACCTCGCGGCGGGACGGCTCGCCCCGCAGAAGAACTTCGCGCTGATGCTGCGCGCCTTCGCCGCCGGAGCCCGCGCCGAGGATCGCCTGACCATCGCCGGGGAAGGCCCCGAACGCGGTCCTCTCGAAGCGCTCGCCGGATCGCTGGGCATCGCGGCCCAAGTCACGTTTCTCGGCCATGTGGCGACGATCGACCCGCTCCTGGCCGAGCACGACGCGCTGCTGCTCAGCTCCGACTACGAGGGCCTGCCCGGCGTCGTGGTCGAGGCGCTGGCGGCGGGCATGCCGATCCTCGCCACCGACTGCTGCGTCAGCATGGCGAGCCTGATCGACCACGGCCGCACCGGCCTGATGGTCCCCACGCGCTGTCAGGACGGCTTCGCGCAAGGGATCGCCGCCCTGCGCGACTTGCGCGGCGACCCGGAGCGCGCCCGCGCCGTCGCCGCGCAATACGAACTCGAAGGCGCCGCGCGCCGCTACCTCGATCTCATGCGCGCGGTCGCCTCGCGCCGCGAGGCCGAGCGTCGCCGCGACCTTGCCCTCAGCACGCTGGCGCCCTGCCGGTCGCTGCGGCGCTCCCAGTGACTGTCACCCCGGAGATCACCTTGTCTCAATCTGCAACCGTGGCTGCTACCGTAGACGGCGTCGATCTGGCGACCATCGCACTGACCCCTCAGGATCGCACCGCCAGGCGCGGGCGCAATGCGGTGTTCTCCATCCTGCTGTCGCTGGCGGTGATCGCCGCCGTGCTGCACGAAACGAACAGCGTCGAGCTGCGCCGCCTGCCGCAGATGATCCCGACATCGCCGGGTTTCTGGCTGATCTTCGCGGGCTATTACCTGATCACACCCGCCAGCGAGTGGCTGATCTACTGGAAGCTGTGGCGCATTCCGGGCAGCGGCGTGCTCGCGCTGCTGCGCAAGAAGATCTACAACGAATTGCTGCTCGGCTATCTGGGCGAGGCGTACTTCTACACCTGGGCGCGCAGCCGCGTCACCCTGACCGCCGCGCCGTTCGGCACCGTCAAGGACGTGTCGATCCTCTCGGCCGTCACCGGCAACGTGGTGACGATGGCGCTGCTGGTCTTCGCGGTGCCCTCGCTCGGCTTCGACAAGCTGGGCATCGACGGGCGCCTGCTGACCGGATCGCTGGGCGTCATTCTTGCGATCTCGCTGGGCGCCATGGCCTTCCGCCGCAAGGTCTTCAGCCTCTCGCGCGATGACCTCTGGATGATCACCCGCGTTCATTTCGCGCGCATCGTCGTCTCGACCGTGTTCCTCGCGCTGCTGTGGCACATCGTCCTGCCCGATGTCGCGCTGAGCTGGTGGCTCTACCTGTCGACCCTGCGCCTGCTCGTCTCTCGCCTGCCGCTGGTGCCGAACAAGGACCTGCTCTTCGCAGGCATCACCGTGGTGGTGCTGGGCGAGGAGCGCGACATCGGCACGCTCATGGCGCTGATGGCCGGGCTGATCACCGCCGCGCACCTCGTGCTGGGCGCGCTCATCGCCTTCAACGATCTCGCCAACCCGGAGAAGCGCCCGTGATCCTGTCCCTGCTGATGCTGGCGAACGCTGCGACCATTCCCTCCACGCCCGATCTCGGCAAGGCCGAGGGCCGCTGCCGATCGGACGAGGCGGGCTCCTCCTTCGAAGTGCAGGTGAAGGGCCTGAAGGACCGCACCGGCAGCCTCAAGCTGGAAGTCTACCCGGCCAACAACGCGGATTTCCTTGCCGACGACAACGTGCTGGTGAGCGCGGGCAAGACCTTCCGCCGCGTCGAGGTGCCAGTTCCGGCCAGCGGCCCGGTGCGCCTCTGCGTGCGCGTGCCCGGCCCCGGCCAGTATGCGGTGAGCCTGCTCCACGACCGCGATGGCAACCGCAAGTTCGGCTGGCGCATCGACGGCATCGGCTTTGCGGGCAACCCGAAGCTGGGCTGGAGCAAGCCGAGCGCCGAGAAGGCCAGCGCCAGCGTCGGCAGCGGGCCGAAGACGATCTCCATCGTGATGAACTACCGCCGCGGGCTGGGCGTCGCCCCGCTCGCCTCGAAGTAAGGGGCCAAAGCATGAGGAGCGCCGTATGAGGATCGTGGATGTCTGCGCCTTCTACACGCCGAAGGGCGGCGGCGTTCGCACATACGTGGAGCAAAAGCTGCGCATCGGCGCGGCGCTGGGGCACGAGATCGTGATCCTCGCACCGGGCGACGAGGACGCGGTGATCGAGCGCGGCCCCAATGCCCGCATCATCACGCTGAAGAACCCGCGCTTTCCGCTCGACCGCAAGTACTGGTACTTCGCCTCGGCGCCGCAGTTGCACGACGCGCTGGACGAACTGCAGCCGGATTTCGTCGAGGCCGCCTCGCCATGGCGCAGTGCGCGCCTCGTCGCCGACTGGGCGGGCGATGCGCCACGCAGCATGATCATGCACGCCGATCCGCTCTCCGCCTATGCCTATCGCTGGTTCGGGCAGGTCTTCGCGCGGCGCACGATCGACTGGCAGTTCTCGGTCTACTGGGACCACCTGCGCCGCCACAGCCGCAGCTTCGACCATGTCGTCTGCGCCAATTCCAGCCTGACGCGGCGGCTGGCGGACGGCGGCGTTGCCAATACGGTGACGGTGCCGATGGGCGTGCAGCCCGGCCGCTTCTCCCCGCAGAACCGCGACCCGGCCTTGCGGGCGCGCTTGCTGGCCGCCTGCGACCTGCCCGAAGACGCGCGCCTGCTGCTCGGCGTCGGGCGACTGGCGGCGGAAAAGCGCTGGCCGCTGGTGCTGGACGCGGTGGCCTCCGTCTCGCGCGATCGACCGGTCGGTTTCGTGCTGTTCGGCGAGGGGCGCGAGCAGCGCACGGTGCTCAAGCACATCGCCGGCAACCCGCACGTCCGCCTGTTCGAGCCCGAGCGCAACCCGGATACTTTCGCGCGGGTCATCGCCAGCGCCGACGCGCTCGTCCACGGCAGCGAGGCGGAGACTTTCTGCATGGTCGCCGCCGAGGCCCGCGCCAGCGGCGTGCCGATCGTGGTCCCGGACGAGGGCGGGGCGGTCGATCATGCCGCGAACGGCGGCGGTATCACCTATACCGCCTGCGACCCGGCGGCGGCAGCCCGCGCGATCGCCCATGTGCTGTTCGAGCGCGAGCATCGCCCGCAACCCGCCCGCACCAGCGACGATCACTTCGCCGACCTCTTCGCCCTCTACGAAACGAGCGTGCGGCGCGAACGCCGCGCGGCGTAAGTATTCGTCTGGAAATCCGCCGCAGGCGGATTTCGCGGCACCGGCCCACGCCCCCACCCGACCACCCGCAGGATACTACCGTTGGGTGGTCGGGTGGGGGCGTGGGCCGGTGCCGCAAGAAAATGCCCGGATGGGCATTTTCCAGACAGGCTCTTACTTCTCGTCCCCGCACTGGGTCATCGGCACCGAGACGTAGTCCAGCTTCACGTCTGAGACGCTGAGGTCCGCCGCGCTGGTGGCTTTCAGCACCAGCGGCGCGGTGACGCTCGTCATGTCCGCGCCGCGTGCCGCGAAGCACTTGAGCGGGATGGCGAGGCGGCCCCACTGGCCCGGCGCGGTGGCGGAAAGGGCGCCGGTGACCGGCACGCTCGCCAGCTTGCCGCCGCTGAGGAACCCTGCCGACAGCGCGCCCGAGGGCTTGCCCTCTAGCCGGTACTCGAAGACGAGGCTGATCTCGCCGTTGCTCTCGCGCGAGAGGTCGAAGGGGCGCGGGGCGGTGAAGGCAACGCTGCCCGCGCCGGCGAAGGTCAGGCGCTTGGCGTCCTCCTGCGCGCGGTGGTCGACGCCCGACTGGCGCACGCCCTCGGCGGCGATCTCCCAGCCCGGCGGGGTCTGGCCGCGCTCGAAGAAGACGCTGGGGGCGGCCTGCTCCAGCCCGGCGGGGCGCGTTTCGTCGAGTTGGCCGACCTTGCCCGGCGCCGCGTAGCTAAGGCCATAGCCGAAGGGAAACAGCGGGTCGTAGTTCGGATCGCGGCGGTTGAGCACGTACTGATCCGGGCGTTTCGGCCAAGAGAAGCTGAGCTTGCCGTGGAAGTCGTAACGCGGCTTGCCGTCCTTGCCCGCGAACAGCACGTCGGAGACGCCGCCGCCCTCGCTGCCCGGCAGGAACGCCGCGACGAAGGCGTCGGAGGCGTTCATCTCGGCATTCACCCATAGCGGGCGGCCCGAGAGGAATACCGCAACCACCGGAATGCCCGCCGCCTTGAACTTGCGCAGCATTTCGAGGTCGTGCTTGTCGCCGGGGCTGTATTCGAGGTTGGGGATGTCGCCCTTGAACTCGGCGTAGGGCTTCTCGCCGAAGACGACGATGGCGACGTCGGGCTTCTTCGCGAACTGGCCGTCGGGGGCATATGTCGCGGTGCCGCCGCCTGCCTTCACGGTCTCCTCGATGCCCTTCCAGATCGACTGGGCATTGGGGAAGGCGGAGTTGGGCACGTCGATGCCCTGCCAGGTGATCGACCAGCCCCCCGCCTGCTGGCTGATGCTGTCCGCCGCCGCGCCCGCGACCAGCACGTTGGCGGTGGGCTTAAGCGGCAGCACGCCCTCGTTCTTGAGCAGCACCATGGACTCGCGCACCGCCCGGCGCGCGACGGCGCGGTTTGCGGGCGAGGCGATGTTGGCGAATTTCGCGGCGTAGGCGCGGCTCGACGGGCGGCCCCGGTCGAAGGTGCCCGCGCGCAGCTTCACGCGCAGGATGCGGCGCACCGCGTCGTCGAGGCGGGCGGCGGAGATGGTGCCGTCCTTCGCCTCGCGCAGGGTGTTGGCGTAAAGCGTCTTCCACGCCGGGCCGGAATACATGAACATGTCGAGGCCCGCGTTGATCGCCTGCGGACAGTCCTCGTTCGAGCAGCCCTTGACCTGCCCGTGGCTGTTCCAGTCGCCCACCACGAAGCCGTCGAAGCCCATGCGGTCCTTCAGCACGTCGGTCAGGAGCGACTTGTTGCCGCTCATCTTCTCGCCGTTCCAGCTGGAGAAGCTGGCCATGACCGACTGCGTCCCCGCCTCGATCGCGGCCGGATAGCCGCCGAGATGGACGTCGCGCAGCACCTGTTCGGAGACGCGCGTGTCGCCCTGATCGCGCCCGCCGGTGCCACCGTCCCCGAGGAAGTGCTTGGTCGTGGCGATCAGGTGCTCGGGGGCGAGGAAGTCCTTGCTGCCGACCTTGCCCTGCACGCCCTCGATCATCGCACCGGCATAGTCGGCGGCGACTTCGGGTTCCTCGGAATAGCTTTCGTAGGTACGGCCCCAGCGGTCGTCCTGCACCACCGCAAGGGTGGGGGCGAAGGTCCAGTCGAGCCCCGCCGCCGCCGTCTCCAGCGCGGTGACCTTGCCGATCTCGCGGATCAGGTCGCGGTCGCGCGCGGCGCCGAGGCCGATGTTGTGCGGGAAAAGAGTGGCGCCGACGATGTTGTTGTTGCCGTGGACCGAGTCCGTGCCCCAGATGATCGGGATCTTGGGTCCGGGCGCGGCCATCGAGGCGTCGTAGTATTCGTCCGCCAGCTTGAGCCACTTGGCGGGCGGGGCGTATTCGTCGTCATAGGGGCCGGAGTTGCCGCCGTTCAGCACCGAGCCGATGCGGGTTTCGCGCACCTGTGCGGGGGTGATCGAGCCGATGTCCACCTGGATCAGCTGGCCCACCTTGTCCTCGACCGACATGGTCTTGAGCAGCGCCTCGACGCGCTTCTCCACCGCCGGGTCGCGCTGCGGCTGGGCCTTGACCTGCGGCCAGAGCTCCGGGTGCGCGATCGAGGCAGGCGGCTGCTGGTTTTGCGCTGCCAGCGGAGCGGCGAGCAGACCCACGGCAAGGGCGGCGATAGAGATACGTGAGGCGGCGGTCATATGGCGTCCTTACCTGATGATTGGGTCGCGATCATGGCCGAACGTGGCGGGGGGGGGGGGGGGGGGGGCATTTCCCCCCCCCCCCCGCCCGGGGTGACCGCGCGCACTCGCGGAGGAGGTGCGGCGCGGGCGGTCACCGGGGGGCTCTTTAAGGCTTCGTCATCGCGAGGACCGAAGGTCCGTGGCGATCCAGGGCGGTGCAGCTCTGCCCTGGATTGCTTCGCTTCGCTCGCAATGACGAAGGGGTATCAAATGACGAAGGCGCGATCAGAAGCTGGCCTTCGCCCGCACGCCCCAGGTACGCGGCGCCTGCAGGTTGGACAGGAACACCGGATCATACCGCGGCGTGCCGAAGGCGCTGGCGTTGGTGCGGATCTTCTTGTCCTCGATGTTCATGACGAAGGCCTCGACCGAATACTTCTGGTCCGCCGAGGTGAACCGCAGTGAGGCGTCCGAGCGGAAGTAGGCCTTCTGGCGATCCCAGTCGGTGCCGTTGGTACCCCGGTTCGGCATGTTGTCGGCCGGGTCGTTGGCGTTGACGAAGGGGTTGGCGTCGCCGTTGAAGTAGCTGAGCCAACTGGCGGTTTCGTAATGCGTGGTCAGGCGCGGGGTGATCGTCGCGCCGCTCGCCATCACGAAGTCGTGCTCGTAGCTGGCGGTCGCCGAGAAGCGCGGCGCGTGGGCCAGTTCGTTGCCCTTGAGCTGCACGATCGAGGAGGCCTTGCCGCCATCGTAGAGCCGCCCGTCGACGCTCTCCAGATCGTCCAGCTTGGTCTTCTGCAGCGTGCCCGAGAACTGCAGGCGATCGTTGGGGGTGAAGTTGGCGGTCAGTTCGGCTTCGAGGCCGTAGGCGGTCGCGCCCTTGGCGTTCTGGGTCACGATCTGGCTGCGTACCACGTTGCCCTCGTCATCGCGGAAGGTGACGGCCTGATTGACCTGATAGCCCTTGAAGTCGCTGTAGTAGGCGGCAAGGTTCAGGGTGATCATGCGGTCGAGGAAGCGGCTTTTCAGGCCGACTTCGTAGTTGGTCAGCGTTTCCGGATCGGTCAGCCCGGCGTTGTCCTGGATGTTGCCCGACTTGAAGCCGGTGCTGATGCTGGCATAGCCCAGCACGTCCTCGGCAAGGTCAGCGTCGACGCGGGCAAGGTAGGTCAGCTTGTTCCACTTGCCCTTCACGTCGTTGCTGGAGATCGAGAAGCCCGGCAGCAGGTTCACCAGTTCCTCGGCCGTGGCGCCCGGATAGGCGCCGAAGATGCCCTGCTGGCAGGCGCCGCCCGGCGCAAGGTCGGCAGGCGTGCAGCCGTCGCCCGAATAGGTCACGTTGCGGCCGCCGATGTCTTCCTTCTTGTCGGAGGTGTAGCGCAGGCCGCCGGTGACGCGGATCGCGTCGGTGGCATGCCACACGACCTGACCGAACGCGGCGCGCGAATCGATCTGGCGGTTGGCCTGGATGAAGCTGCCCGCCCAGCTGAAGGTGCCGTCGCGGTAGCCGTTGCGCTGGTCGATGTCGAAGCGGATGCGGTTCTTCTCGTGGCTGTAGTAAGCGCCGAGAATCCAGTCGAAGGTCTGCTCGCCCGACGACTTCAGCTGCACTTCGTGGCTCTGGAAATCATAGCGCGAGGACAGCGTGCGGTTCTCTCCGAAGGCGCCGAGCGGGAGGTCGTTGCCGTTGGCGTCCACCTCGCCGGTCGGGGGCAGGGCGCCCGCGTCGGCGTCGGTCTGGGTCGAGCCGCCGATGCGCGACCAGCCGGCGATGTAGCTCAGCTGGATGCCGTCGGTAATGTCGTAGTTCATCGTGCTGCGCACCGCGGCCGAATAGCGGTCGGTGTCGGGCGCGGTGTCGGACAGGGTGGACCACATCTTGGTGCCTGCGCGCGGCGTCTGCAGCAGGCCGATGACGGGCGCGCCGGTGTCCCAGAAGCCCTCTGCCGAGAGGTTCCAGCTGAACTTGTCGCTCGGCTGCCACAGGAGCGAGCCGCGCAGCGACTTCTGGTCGGCGGCGTAGTACTTCTTGCCGCTGGTGACGAAGGCCGACTTGTTGATGCCGGCGATGTCGGGTGCGGGCTGGTAGTCGGCGTAACCGTCGTGCCGGTCCGAGACGAAGGCGACGCGCGCGGCCAGGGTGTCGGTGATCGGGATGTTGATCGCGCCGCGAATGCCGAAGCGGTCGTAGTTGCCGCCGACGACTTCGACATTGCCCTCGAACACGCCCAGCTTGGGCTTGGCCGAGATCAGGCTGAGCGCGCCGACGGTGGCGTTGCGACCGAACAGCGTGCCCTGCGGGCCGCGCAGCACTTCGACGCGCTCCATGTCGTACATCAGCACCGATGCGCCCTGAGAGCGCGGCGAATAGATGCCGTCGACGTAGATCGCGACTTCGGGGTCGGCCACTTCGGTATAGGCGCTGTCGTTGCCGATGCCGCGCAGCGTGAGGAGCACCGCCGACTGGTCGCCCTGCTGGTTGAACTGCAGCGAGGGGACGAAGCGGGCGAGGTCGGTCACGTCCTTGACCTGCTGCTTGTCGAGCTGGGCCTGACCGAACGCGGACACCGCGATCGGGGTGGACTGCAGCGTCGTCTCGCGGCGGGTGGCGGTGACGATGATGTCGCCGTCGGACGCCTGCGGAGCGGTGGCCTGCGGTGTGCCCTGCGGCGCTGCGTCCTGGGCTTTGGCGGTGGTGGTCATGCAGAGTGCGGCCGCGAGCGCAGTGCTCGCGATAAGCGCGGTGCGTGTCATTTCTCTCTCCCTGAAGCAGGCCTTCGCTGCTTTCCGGCGCCTCGTAGACCAAAGCTTGACAACGTTGTCAACGGGTTTTGACATCGATGTCAAAATTGCTATCCAGACGGGGCAACTTCCGCCAAGGTGACAAGCGCGTTAAGGATGCCCGGCAAACATGACAGCCCTGATGGCGAAGGCCCCGACTTCCTTGGATAAACCCGATGCGCCTGCGTTGCTGTTCCGGCTCTCGGTGGGGGTGTTCTTCATCGGCGGGTTCCTGACCTCGTCGGTCAGCCTGCTGGTGCCGCAACTGAAGCTGATGCTGGCGCTCGACTACACCCAGGCGTTTCTGGTGCAGCTGGCCTTCCACGTGAGCTATCTGCTGTTCGCTGTGCCGATCACCGCCTTCATCGTCGCGGCAGGCTACATCCGCGCGATCGCGGTGGGGCTGGCGGTGATGGCGGCGGGCTGCGTCGCGCTGGCGGTGGCGCAGGGGAGCCTGTCTTTCGCGCTGGTGCTCGGCGCATTGCTGCTGCTCTCGGGCGGGCAGACGTTCCTGCAGATCGCTTCGAACACGGTGGTCACCGTCATCGGCCCCTCGCGCGGCGCGGCGCGGCGGCTGACTTTGCTGCAGGGGTTCAATTCGCTGGGCACCGTCGCCGGTCCGCTGGTGAGCGCGCCGCTGCTGTTGGCGCAAGTCGAGCGGGGCCATGAGTGGCGGCCCGCTGCGACCTTGCCGTTCATCCTGACCGCGCTGGTCACCGCCGTTCTGTCGCTCGCTTACGCGCGGCACCGCAAGACGCTGGAGACGAGGGACACCGGCGAGAACTTCGTGCCGACGCGCCGGTTGTTCCGCGTCCTTCTCGAATCGCGCAGGCTGGCTCGGGGGACGGTGGCGATCTTCGTCTACGTCGGTGCCGAGGTGGCGATCGGCGGGCTGCTCCCCAGCGTCCTGATGCGGCCTGATAGACTCGGCGCGAGTGCGGTGACGGCGGGGCAACTCGTGGCGCTCTACTGGGGCGGGGCGATGGTCGGCCGGTTCGCCGGTGCATGGATCATGCGGCGCGTTTCAGAGGCGCGGATGCTGCTTTGTGTGTCGCTTGGTGCCGTTGTGTGCACGTTGGGTGCCGTTGGGTGCCCGGGTGTTGCGGGTGCGGCTCTGCTGGTTGCGGTGGGTCTGTGCAACGCCATCATGTACCCCACGATCTACGCTCTGGCGCTGCCTGAGGACGCTCGCGCGGCCCCCGTCGCCTCGATGTGGCTGTGCATGGCGGTGGTCGGCGGGGCGCTGGTGCCGGTCCTGACGGGCATGGTCGCCGATGGCGCAGGGCTGCTCGCATCGCTGGTCGTTCCCGCCGCCTGCTACCTTCTGATCGCCGGATTTGCGGCATTTTGCCGGGAGAAACGGGCATGAAGACGGTCACCATCAAGGATGTCGCCGCCCGCGCCGGAGTCTCCCCCAAGACCGTCTCGCGCGTCATCAACGGCGAGGATCACGTCCGCCCCGAAATCCGCGAGGCGGTGCAGCGCGTCGTCGCCGAACTGAACTACCGCCCCAACGCCTTCGCCCGCAGCCTGTCGAGTTCGCGCTCCTACCTGCTCGGCCTGTTCATCGACGACCCGGTCTCCGGCTACGCCGCCGAAGTCCAGCACGGCGCGCTGCTGCAGTGCCGGGAACGCAGCTATCACCTCGTCGTCGAGCCGGTCGACCGGCAGCGCTCCGGCTGGCAGGACCACGTTCGAAACAGTCTTTCCGGGCTGCGGCTGGACGGAGCGATCGTCGCGCCGCCGATCTGCGATGATGGCGAACTGCTGAGTATATTCGACGAAGCGGGCGTGCCCTATGTACTGATCGCACCCTCCCACCCACCGGAGCGTTCAGGCGCTGTGTGGATGGATGACCGGGCAGCGGCGCGCGAGATGGCCGAATACCTGCTGTCGCTGGGGCACCGGCGGCTCGGCTTCATTCAGGGGCCGCAGAGCCACAGCGCATCGGCCCGGCGCGAGGAGGGCTTTCGCGCTGCGCTTCATCATGCCGGTCTGGAAGTGGACGAGCAGGCGGTGCTGAGGGGCGACTTCAGTTTCCGCTCGGGCCTGGAATTGGGCGAAGCGCTGCTCGATCTGCCCGAGGTGCCCAGCGCGATCTTCGCCTGCAACGACGACATGGCGCTCGGGGCGATGATCACGGCGATGAAGCGCGGGATCGCGGTACCCGAGGCCCTGTCGATCTGCGGTTTCGACGACGTCGCCTCATCGCGGGCGGCCTGGCCGCAGATCACGACAGTCCGACAGCCCAACGCCGAAATGGCGGCGGCGGCGGTCGACATTCTCGTCGATCCGGCTTTCCGCAGGAACAGCGCTGACCCAGCGTTCCGGTTGATGCTGGTGCACGCGATGATCGTTCGGGGCAGCACGGGACCAGCCTGAGCCGGACCTGCGCGTGCTGCCGTGCGATCTTCGGCGGTCAGTTCACCCGGCGACGGTGCTTGCCGCCATAGGTCTTGCCGCAGTAATCGTCGAGTTCGCGCATTTCGGTCGCAGCCGCTGCTGCCAGAGCGGCAGTGCAGGCCTGCGTTTGTTCACTGGCTGCGATTCGAGCATCCACGCGGTCGCGCAGTTCCTCAATGTCGGCACGCGACAGTACATTCTTTTCACGCAGATAGCAGATCAGGCTCTGAAGCAGGATCATCGCCTTTTCGCCGGAATCGACTTCACTGTTCTCGATCATCATCCAGTCCTCTCTAGCGGCCATTCGGCCTGCGTTGAGAACAGGATGATACAACTGCGAAACAATGTCCAGCGCATCAAACGAGCAGTTTTCTACCGTCACAATCGATTGTGCGGCGCAATATTCGCAAAGCTCTCATCGTCATTCCTGCAGCGCGTTGACTTCCTGCCGCAGCAGCTGCGCGAGGCGGGTGTGCAGGGTCTCGTGATCGCTTTCAGGGGACAGTTCCCGCAGCGCCACCATGCCCCAGGACATGGCGATGATGAAGTCCGCGACCGTCGATTGTCGTTCCGCCGACGCGGCAGGCGCCAGCGATCCCAATGCCGCGCCGAGGCTTTCGCGCAGGCGGCTGTCCACTTTGGTGTGCATCTGGTTGATCGCCGGATTGCGGCCCGCTTCGGCCAGCAGTTCACACATCAGGCGACGGTCCTCGCAGTCGGGCTCCTCGAACCCGACGCGTTCGATCCATGCGAGGATGGCGTCGCGGTTGTTGGCGGTAACGGCTGCGCTCAAACTTTCCTCGTCGAGCCAGGCGGTGATCTCGAACTCGCAAATGGCGGCGATGATCGCCTCCTTGTTCGCGAAGTCGCGGTAGATCTGCCCTACCGCGATCCCGGAAGCGGCCGCGATTTGCGCCATTCCGGTCTGATGGAACCCTTTCTCGACAAAAAGGTTACGCGCGGTGTCGAGAAGGTGTTTTCGACGTGCGGCCGACTTGGCGGCGCGGGGGCGGTCCAATGCAGTCTCGTTGGTCATTTCCCTGTCCGACTTGCTTTTTATGTTGCGACGCAATACGTGTCGCGCGAATCATGAGTGAACGCTCACTCACGCTTTAACCCTCTTGGCGGATTAACTCCATGAAAAAGATCGCTCCGGCCCTAGTGCTGATTCTCTCCGCCTGTGGAGGAGGACAGGAGCAACCCCCGGCAGGACCGCCCGAGGTCGGCGTGGTCACCGTGCGTGAGCAGTCCGTCACGCTCAGTAACGAACTGCCGGCGCGTACCAGCGCCTACGAGAGTTCGGACGTGCGCCCGCAGGTCAATGGCCTGATCGTCGCGCGGCTGTTCACCGAGGGTGATCAGGTGCGTGCAGGGCAGCCGCTCTATCGCATCGATGGCGCGCCTTACGAGGCTGCGGCGGCGAATGCACGTGCGGCGCTGGCCCGCTCGCGCGCGGCGATCGCTTCGAGCGAGGCGCTGGCACGCCGCTATGGCGAACTGGTCAAGATCAACGCGATCTCGCGGCAGGATTACGAGAACGCGGTGACGACCGCGCAGCAGGCGCGCGCGGACGTCTCGGCGCAGCAGGCGCTGTTGCGGTCCGCCGAGATCGATCTTGCGCGCACGACCATCCGGGCGCCCATCTCCGGCCGGATCGGGCGTTCGACTTACACCACCGGCGCGCTCGTCTCGGCCTCGCAGACCGATGCGCTGACCACGATCCAGCGCCTCGATCCGATCTTCGTCGATATCCAGCAGTCCAGCGCCGACGTGCTGCGCCTGCGCCAGCAGCTGCTCGCCGGCGACCTGACGAGCGCCAGCGGCAATGTCGCGGTGAAGCTCAAGCTGGAAGACGGCAGCACCTATCCGCAGGAAGGCGTGCTCAAGTTCACCGATGTGACCGTCGATCCGACGACGGGCAGCCAGATCATCCGGGCGCAGTTCCCCAACCCCAAGGGCCTGCTGCTTCCCGGCATGTACGTGCGGGCCGAGTTCGCGCAGGCGACCAAGGCGAACGGCCTGCTGGTCCCGCAGGTCGCCGTGTCGCGTGACGAGAAGGGCAATCCCACCGTCCTCGTCATCGGTGCGCAGAACAAGCTGGAGATGCGCGCGATCACCGCGCCGCGCACGGTCGGCGACAGCTGGCTGGTCACCTCCGGCCTCAAGGCGGGTGACAAGGTCGTCGTCGACGGCGCGCAGATGCTGCGCCCCGGCGTGCCGGTGAAGCCGGTCGCGCCGCAGGGGCAAGGGCAGGGCCAAGGGCAGAAGCCCGCGGCCGGCCAGCCCGCGAACAAGGGGCAGTAAGCCGCCATGTCACGCTATTTCATCGACAGGCCCATCTTCGCATGGGTCATCGCCATCGTCTTAATGATGGCGGGCATCATCGCCATCCGCAGCCTTCCGATCGCCCAGTTCCCCGAGATCGCGCCGCCCACGGTGTCGATCGCGGCGACCTATCCGGGCGCCGATGCCGAGACGCTTGAGCGCACGACGACGCAGATCATCGAGCAGCAGCTCAAGGGCATCGACAACCTGCGTTACTTCTCGGCCTCGTCGTCCTCGGCGGGTACGGTGACCATTACCCTGACTTTCGAGCAGGGCACCGATCCCGACATCGCGCAGGTCCAGGTCCAGAACAAGCTGCAGGCCGCCACCCCGCTGCTGCCGCAGGAAGTGCAGCGCCAGGGCGTGCAGGTGCAGAAGTCGGCGGCGAGCTTCCTGCTCGTCACCGCGATCTATTCCGAGGACGGCAGCCACACCGCCAACGACCTTTCGGACTACATCGTCAGCCAGTTGCAGGACCCGGTCAGCCGCATCAACGGCGTGGGCGAGCTGCAGATCTTCGGCACCCAGTACGCCATGCGCATCTGGGTCGATCCGCTGAAGCTGCGCAGCTACGACATGACCATCGCCGACGTCACGACGGCGATCACCGCGCAGAACGCGCAGGTTTCGGCGGGCCAGATCGGTGCGCTTCCGGCTCCCAAGGAGCAGATGCTCAACGCCACCGTCTCGGTCCAGTCGCGTCTGCAGAGCCCCGAGGAGTTCGGCAATATCCGGCTGCGTTCCACTTCGGGCGGCGCCATCGTGCGCCTGCGCGACGTTGCTCGGGTGGAACTTGGCGCGGAAATCTACGGCTTCGACACCCAGTTCAACGGCAAGCCCGCATCCGGCTTCGGCGTGCGTCTCGCCTCGGGCGCCAATGCGCTCGACACCGTCGATGCGGTGAAGGCCGAGGTCCAGAAGATTTCCAAGAACTTCCCGTCCGACGTCAAGGTCTCGTTCCCTTACGACTCCACGCCCTTCGTGCGCCTCTCGATCGAGCAGGTGGTTCACACGCTGGTCGAGGCGGTCGTGCTCGTCTTCCTCGTCATGTTCCTGTTCCTGCAGAACTGGCGCGCGACGCTGATCCCGACGATCGCGGTGCCCGTCGTGCTGCTCGGCACGTTCGGGGTGATGTCGGTGCTCGGGTACTCGATCAACACGCTGACGCTGTTCGGCATGGTGCTGGCGATCGGCCTGCTGGTCGATGACGCGATCGTCGTGGTCGAGAACGTCGAGCGCCTGATTCAGGACGAGCACCTCTCACCCAAGCAGGCGGCGCGAAAGTCGATGGACGAGATCAGCGGTGCGCTGGTCGGCATCGGTCTGGTGCTCTCGGCGGTGTTCCTGCCGATGGCGTTCTTCGGCGGTTCCACCGGCGTGATCTATCGTCAGTTCTCGATCACCATCGTCTCGTCGATGGCGCTCTCGGTGATGGTCGCACTGATCCTGACCCCGGCGCTCTGCGCTACGATCCTGAAACCCCACAAGGAAGGCGGCCCCGAAGGCAACGGCCTGCTCGCCCGCTTCTTCCGCTGGTTCAACGACAAGTTCGATCGCGGCACCGAGAAGTACCGCGGCGGCGTGCGCCGCACCGCCAACGGCTGGAAGCGTTCGGGCCTCGTCTACCTGCTCATCGTGGGCTGCATGGTCTTCCTGTTTACGCGCCTGCCCGGCGGCTTCCTGCCGGACGAGGATCAAGGCGTCGTCTTCGCGCTGGTGCAGGGGCCTTCGGGCGCCACACTGCCGCGCACGCAGAAGGGCCTCGACGTGGTGCGCAAGCACTTCCTCGAGGACGAGAAGGCCAACGTCGATTCGATCTTCACCATCAACGGCTTCTCGTTCTCCGGACAGGGCCAGAACGCGGGCATGGCGTTCATCCGCCTCAAGGACTGGGAGGAGCGCAGCGGCGCCGACAACCGCGCCCCGGCCATCATCGGCCGCGCCATGGGTGCATTCTCCAAGTACCGCGATGCGATGATCTTCGCGCTGACCCCGCCTGCGGTGCAGGAACTGGGCAACGCCACCGGCTTCGACATGTGGCTGGTGGACGATACCAACCTGGGTCACGACAAGCTGCTGGCCGCCCGCAACCAGCTCATGGGCATGGCGGCGCAGGACCAGCGCGTGGCGCAGGTCCGTCCGGTCAGCCTTGACGATTCGGCCCAGCTCGACGTCAAGATCGATCAGGACAAGGCGGCCGCGCTCGGTCTCGACCTTGCCGCGATCAATTCCGAGATCGGCACGGCCTGGGGCGGTTCCTACGTCAACGACTTCCTCGACCGTGGCCGTACCAAGCGCGTCTATATCCAGGCGGACCAGCAGTACCGTTCCTCGCCCGAGGCCCTTTCGGACCTCTACGTGCGCGGCACCGGCGGTCAGATGGCGCCCTTCAGCGCCTTCTCCGAACTGTCGTGGAAGAAGGCGCCGGTCATCCTCAACCGCTACAACGGTCGTCCGGCGATGGAGCTTCAGGGCGCCCCCGGCGCAGGGATGAGTACCGGCCAGGCGATGGCGGCGATGGAGGAGATGCACAGCAAGCTCGCCCCCGGCACCTCGATCGAATGGACCGGCCTGTCGTACGAGGAACGCCTCTCCGGAGGTCAGGCGCCCGCGCTCTATGCGCTGTCGCTGGCGATCGTGTTCCTGTGCCTTGCGGCTCTGTACGAGAGCTGGTCGGTGCCGATCGCGGTCATGCTGGTGGTGCCGCTGGGCGTCGTCGGTGCGCTGTTCGCGGCCTGGCTGACCGGCCTTGGCAACGACATCTACCTGCAGGTCGGCCTGATAACCACGATCGGCGTTTCGGCCAAGAACGCGATCCTCATCGTCGAATTCGCGGAGGAGCGCGTCCAGTCCGGCATGAACGCCTTCGACGCGGCGATGGAAGCGGCACGCCTGCGTCTTCGCCCGATCCTGATGACCTCGCTGGCCTTCGTCTTCGGCGTGCTGCCGCTGGCGGTCTCGACCGGCGCGGGTGCGGGCGGCCAGAACGCCATCGGCCGCGCGGTGGTGGGCGGCATGCTCTCCGCGACCATCTTCGCGATCTTCTTCGTGCCGATGTTCTTCGTGGTCGTCGCCCGCCTGTTCAAGCACGGGCAGACCGATCGCAAGAAGACGAACTCCGACGAGCCTGACGGCGTGCAGGCACAGGAAAGCTGAACATGAAAAAGTCGATCCTCATCCTGCTCGCCGGGACCACGCTGCTGGCCGGGTGCAACCTTGCTCCCAAGTACGAGCGACCGGCGGGCGCCGTCCCGGTGGCGCTGCCGCAAGGCGGCGTCTACCCGGCCGCCCCGACCGATGCGCAGGACGTCTCGCGCATCGGCTGGCGGGACTTCTTCCTCGACGACCGGCTGCGGCAGGTCATCGAGGCGGGCCTCGCCAACAACCGCGACTTGCGGATCGCGGCGGGCAACGTCCAGCAGGCGCGGGCGCAGTACCGCGTCCAGCGCGCCGACCGACTGCCCACCGTCAACGCCACCGGTACCGCGACTTACACGAACAACCTGATGGGTGCGGGCGCGGCCGGTGGTACGGGCGGCAGTTCGGACATCGAGATATATCAGGCGACCGTGGGCCTTTCGGCCTTCGAACTCGACCTGTTCGGCCGCGTCCGCAACCTGTCGCGCGCGGCGCAGGAACAGTACTTCGCCAGCGAGGAGGCCCAGCGCTCGACGCGCATCAGCCTCATCGCCGAGATCGCCAATGCCTGGCTGACGATGGCCTCGGACAGCGAGCAGCTGCGCCTCTCGCGCGAGACGGCGACGGCGTTCGAGAAGACGCTGGACCTCACCCGCGCACAGTTCCGCATCGGCACCGGCTCGGAACTCGAAGTGCGGCAGGCAGAGACCAGCTACCAGGGCGCGCTCAACGACATCGCCGCGCTGGAAACCAGCGTTGCGCGCGACCAGAACGCGCTCAACCTGCTGGTCGGCACCACCGTCCCGGCCGAGCAGCTGCCCACCGGCTTCGGCACCGAGCCGATGACCCGCGACGCGCTGCCGGGTGACGTGTCCTCCGAAGTCCTGCTGCGCCGTCCCGACGTGCTGCAGGCCGAACACCAGCTGATCGCCGAGAACGCCAACATCGGCGCCGCGCGCGCGGCGTTCTTCCCGACGATCTCGCTGACCGGCACGCTCGGCACGCTGAGCACGGCGCTCTCCGGCCTGTTCAAGGACGGCAGTTATACCTACACCGGCTCGCCCAGCGCTTCGCTGCCGCTGTTCGACTTCGGGCGCCGCTCGGGCAATCTCGAATATGCCAAGGCGTCGCAGAAGGTGGCCGTTGCGACGTACGAGAAGGCGGTGCAGACCGCGTTCCGCGAAGTCTCCGACGCGCTCGCCCAGCGCGGCCGCATCGGTGACCAGATCCGCGCCCAGACCACTCGCGCCGAGGCGGCGGGGGTGGCGGCGAAGCTGTCCGACGCGCGGTTCCGTTCGGGTGTGGATTCGTTCCTGACCACGCTCGATGCGCAGCGTACCGCCTACGGGGCCGAGCAGGCGCTCGTCACCACGCGGCTGACGCAGGCCAGCAATCTGGTGGAGCTGTATCGCTCGCTGGGTGGCGGTCTGGAAGAAACCACTCCGGTCGGCGAAGGGCAGCCCAGCCGTTAACGCTTTGGTCCCGGCGCGAGCCGGGATCGCGGACGGTCTTGCACGCCACCCCACCGAGCCGGTGTGCCAGGGCCGTCCGTGCCTGTCCGACATGACGAAGTGTGTCGATCCGCCCGATTTTGCGCCTTAAGCACTCGACAGGCGCGCCCGAACCGTGTTGGGGGAGCAGCGCATCCTATCGCCGCGACGATGGGGTCGCACGCTGACTTTGGCCACTGACCACGGGACGAACACATGGACGAGACGCTGCGCCGCGCCGCACTGGATTATCACCGCCTGCCCCGGCCCGGCAAGCTGACCATCGAACCCACCAAGCGCATGGTCAATCAGCGCGACCTCGCGCTCGCCTATTCGCCCGGCGTCGCCGTCCCCTGCGTGGAAATCGCCGAAGACCCCGCCAAGGCGCTGGACTACACCGCGCGCGGCAACCTCGTCGCGGTGATCTCGAACGGCACCGCCGTGCTCGGCCTCGGCGCGATCGGCGCGCTGGCCTCGAAGCCGGTGATGGAAGGCAAGGCCGTCCTGTTCAAGAAGTTCGCCGACATCGACGTCTTCGACATCGAGGTCGACACCACCGATGCCGACAAGTTCATCGAGGCAGTGGCGCTGCTCGAACCCACCTTCGGCGGCATCAACCTCGAGGACATCAAGGCGCCCGAGTGCTTCTACATCGAAGCCGAGCTGAAGAAGCGCATGAACATCCCGGTGTTCCATGACGACCAGCACGGCACCGCGATCGTGGTCGCCGCCGCCGTGCGCAATGCGCTGGTGCTGCAGGGTCGCACGCTCGCCGACGCCAAGCTCGTCACTTCGGGCGCGGGCGCGGCGGCGCTGGCCTGCGTGGACCTGCTCGTCTCGATGGGCCTGCCGATCGAGAACGTCACGCTGACCGACAAGGACGGCGTCATCCATTCGGGCCGCGAGGGCATGCTGCCCAACATGGCGCGCTATGCCCGCGACACCAACGCCCGTTCGCTGCCGGACGTGCTGCCGGGCGCCACCGTGTTCCTCGGCCTGTCGGCGCCGGGTGTGCTCAAGCCTGAATGGCTGCCGCTGCTGGGCGACAAGCCGCTGATCTTCGCGCTCGCCAACCCGGAGCCGGAAATCCGCCCCGAAGCCGCACGCGAAGTGCGCCCCGACGCGATCATCGCCACGGGCCGTTCGGACTACCCGAACCAGGTTAACAACGTCCTGTGCTTCCCCTATATCTTCCGCGGCGCGCTCGATGCGGGCGCGACGCAGATCAACGAGGCGATGAAGGCCGCCGCCGCCGAAGCCATCGCTGGCCTCGCGCGTGTTCCCGCCGATGCCAGCGTCGCGCAGGCCTATGGCGGCCGCAAGCTGGTGTTCGGCCCTGAGTACATCATTCCGACCCCGTTCGACCCGCGCCTGATCGTCGAGATCGCCGGGGCCGTGGCGAAGGCGGCGATGGACTCGGGCGTTGCCACCAAGACGCTCGACATCACCGAGTACAAGCGCTCGCTGGCCAACATGAACACCCGTTCGGGCCAGCTCATGCTGCCGGTCTACCAGGCCGCGCGCGGCGCGATGAAGCGCGTCGCTTACGGCGAAGGCGAGGACGAGCGCGTGCTGCGCGCGGTGCAGGATGCCCTGAACGAAGGCATGGTCCGCCCGACGCTGGTGGGCCGCCGCCGCATTCTGGAGCAGAAGCTGCCCGAACTGGGCCTGTCGTTCAGGCTGGGCGAGGACGTCGATCTCGTCGACCCCGAGACCGACCACGATCTCTTCGCCGAACTCGTCGCGGGCTATGGCGCCATCGCCAGCCGCAAGGGCGTGCCGACCGCCGAAGTGCTGCGCCACACCTATCGTCGTCCGACCGTCACCGCCGCGATGCTGCTGCGCACCGGCAAGGTCGATGCGGCGCTGGTCGGCGGCAACTCGGAGTACTGGGGCCAGATCGAGCACGTCCTGCGCATCATCGACCGCGCGCCCGACGTGAAGCGCGTCTATGCGCTGTCGGGCCTGATCCTCGACGCGGGCGTGCTGTTCCTGACCGACACCCACATGGTCCCCGATCCCAGCCCTGAGCAGGTGGCGGAGATGACCGTGCTGGCGGCGGACGCGGTGCGCCGTTTCGGCCTCGATCCCAAGGTGGCGCTGCTGTCGCACTCGAACTTCGGTTCGTCGAACAGCCCGAGCGCGCGCAAGATGCGCAGCGCGGCGCAGCTGGTGCGCAAGGTCGCGCCGGAGTTGAAGGTGGACGGCGAAATGCACGCCGACGCCGCGCTCAGCCAGGCGCTGCGCGAGAAGCTGGTGCCCGATTCGGGCTTCGAGGGCGCGGCGAACCTGCTGGTCATGCCGAACCTCGATGCGGCGAACATCACGCTGACGGCGCTGTCGGCCTCGTCCAGCTCGCCGACGGTCGGCCCGATGCTGCTGGGCCTGTCGCAGCCGATCCATGTGCTGACGCCGGGCGTCACTGCGCGCGGCATCCTGAACCTGACCAGCATCGCGGTCTGCGCCGCCGACGGGCATTGATTTGAGCCAAATCCTCCCCGTCGCACAGCGATGGGGAGGGGGACCGCCTGCGTAGCAGGTGGTGG
>JASGGD010000028.1:0-35447 GCA_047605225.1 Novosphingobium sp. | reverse complement strand
CACGGGCATGGCCAGGGCTGCGCAGGTTCATCTGCACGCCGTCGATATAGGTCGTGAAGTCCGTGCCGTGATCGAGGTTGAAGCCGCGCAGGAAGTACTGGTTGGCCTTGCCGCTGCCCGAATGCTGCGCCGCCACCATGCCTGGCACTGCTTCGAGCAGTTCGGCAACCCGCAGCAGCGGACGGACCAGCAGATCGGAGCCGCCGACGCTACCTTCGCTGGCGGCATGAGCGGTGCCGATCTTGGCCTCACCGCGTCCGAACACAACGATCTCGCCGGAGCTGCCGTCCGCGCCGTCGGAGGATGCCTCTTCGGCTTGCGCGGGCACCGTGGCCAGTACCATTGCAGTGCCGGTCACGATCCTTGCCGCGATGCGCACCAGCGCAGCGCCCGTCATCAAATTCATCGTCATTCCCCCCGGCGCCTGCGACTGGGTGGAAGGCGTGCCGCCATAAAGACGGTCGGCACGCGCCTGCGGCCGGACGCCGCGGGCGACCGTCTGCGCGAACCGATGCGGCCTCCACCGCTGGTTCGTCGCTCGAACGGAATGATTCCGGGCCCTGGCCATCCCCTGGACCACGGCATGAGCGACCAGACGCAGGCAGGTCTCCTGGCTCACGGGTCAACGCGGCGATGCATGGCCTTCCCAGGCCTCGCATGAATTAGCGTCCGGCCCAGTGACTGGTGGCAGAAACCTTCGTCCCGCCACACATATGCATCGCGCTCACCGCTTACAGTTGCAGGGACAGCCTCGGATTCGAAGGGGAACCCCTCTCACCGCGTTCCCTTTTAAGCCTCTTTCGAAGCACCGGCGCGATCTTGTCTGCACCAATGACGGGCAGATACCGCGCGCTATCCCAAGCCGCTGAATGGCACAAGAGTTTCTGTATGGTGCCTAAATATGGTCCACCCAATTCGCGACATGCTGAGGTCAGTGGTAAGACGGTGCAAAATTCGCTGGCGTTAGCTTCGGTCGCCAGAACTGCCGTACTCCTCACGGCCAGTCACGGGCATAAAGATCGGTAAAGCGGACCGTCAGCACTTCGGAACGAGAATTCGGCGTCAGAATGCCTGGGGCAGGGGTGGCGAATGACGGGCTCCGTGGCGCGTGTCGATTGGGTTTGGACGCAGGCCGTGCGTCTATCGACAATTTGCAATTGCTGGATGTCAGCCAATATCGTCCTGTTTTTGAACGAGAAAAGGAGAAAACTATGCGTGCAGCATTTGACCGCGACGAAAACGACTTCTTATTTCCCTGTATTCAGGAACAGATTGCATGGGCAATTGCCACAAGGGCGACGCTTCTCGCCTGATTGCTTTTCGCGGCTTTCGCGCCGCTGATTTTTCCAGACTCGCCGCCGTCGTCACTTCTCTTTTCGAGGAGGCTCGTCATGCGTGATGATATGTTCAAGGTGATCGTCGAACGGCCCCGCTGGGGGGCAAGCCACGCCGCTTCTCCCAAATTGAAAAGGATGCCTCACGCCGAGGCACGCCATATCGGGCTCAAGCGCCATGCCCGCATCGGTGCGCCCTGCACCAAGTCGTTGAACGAGAACCTCGCCCCTTTGGTTCGCTACCTTGCCGAGCATGGCACCGCGCTGGGATGGGCGATGGTAAACCGCCGGATCATCGGGCCGGTTGAGTTTCGGTGATCTCCGAATAGACATGGCGGGTGCTCGCCAACATTATTGCGGAGGCGCCATGGTGAATATCGAGAGGCAGGCATACCCTCCGGCTTCGCGCGGTTTGGGTGTCGATCAGGCTACATTCTCCGGCCGGGAGCCTGGGATGATCATGCATTCCTGGTGATGGCCCATCGACGATGGGCCATCCCGCCCCTCATTTCGTCGTGTAGCCGCCATTGACGAGAATGGTCTGCCCCGTCATCCACCAGCCTTCCGAAACCATGAAGCGGATATAGGGGACAATGTCCTCGATGTCGGTCAGCCCGGTCTTCGAGAACCCAGACAGCGCTGCGGCAGTCTTGTGATAAGCGACCGCATCGGCACCCTCGGCCGGGTAGAAAAAGGGCGTATCCATCGGCCCCGGCCCGATCGCGGTCACCGAAATGCCGCGTTCGCCGAACTCCTTGGAGGCGGCGCGGGTGAAGTGCTCGACCGGCGCCTTGGTTCCGGCATAGCTCGAATAGAAGGGCGTATAGGCGCCCAAAAGCGAGGTTACGAGGGTTACAAGCTTGCCATTGTCATTGAGGTGCCTGCCCGCTTCCTTGATGAAAAAGAAAGCCGCCTTTGCGTTGACCGCGCTCATCTCATCATATTCGGCTTCGCCGATTTCGAGCATGGGCTTCTTCAGTACTTTTCCAACCGTATTGATGGCAATGTCCGGGCGGCCTATCGCGGCAACCGCGTCGGCGAAGAGTTTCTCGACAGCCGCTGCGGTCGTCAGGTCTGCCTGGAATGCCACCGCTTCCGCACCAAGCTCCTTGATTGCCGCCACCGTCGCATCCGCTTCTGCCTTGGATGCGGCGCTGTTGTAATGAATGGCGATGGCCCTGGCGCCGTGCCGGGCAAGATCGCGTGCAACAAGACCGCCGAGATTCTTTGCTCCGCCGGCGATGATTATGGTTTTTCCGCTGATGCTGTGGTCGGTCATTCGCTGCCTCTTTGCCAGATTGGCGGTCCACTTCCCGACCACCCGAGCACGCCAGCATATTTTCAACATTTGAACGATAAAGTTGTTTAATTTGAATTTACTTGTCTGAAAATCCGAACAATGGATATTGCGGATAATATGGATCGTATCGAACTATTCCGCATTTTCATCCGTGTTGCCGAGTGCGAAAGTTTTACGAGGGCGGCAGATACACTGGGGCTTCCCAGATCATCCGTTTCCGCTGCCGTGCAGGCGCTTGAGGACCGTGTCGCGACGCGCTTGCTTCATCGCACGACCCGCAAAGTCGCACTGACGCATGACGGCATCGCATTTTATGAGCGCTGTCAGCGGGTTATTGCTGATGTCGAGGATACCGAAAACCTGTTTCGCCAGAACGCGGTTCAGCCGAAGGGGCGTCTGCGCATCGATGTTCCAGGCCGGATCGGCCGGCTGATTCTGGCGCCGGCACTGCCCGATTTTCTCGATGCCTATCCCGGGATCGAAATCGACATGGGTGTCACTGACCGCGCGATAAATCTGACGGGAGACGCTGTCGATTGCGCGCTTCGCGTTGGTCCACTGCCTGATTCCGGCCTTGTTGCGCGACCGATCGGCAAGCTGACGCTGATAAATGTGGCCAGTCCTGCCTATCTGGCGCGTCACGGCACACCAAAAACACCGGACGACTTAGGCGATCATCATGTAGTCAACTACGCTTCGCCTTCGACCGGAAAAGTCGAGGCGTGGGAGTGGATCGAAGGCAGCGGCGTGCGCACCATACCTGTGGGCGGACGCGTTACGGTCAACAGTGCCGAAGCCTATATTGCCTGTTGCCTTGCCGGTCTCGGCTTGATCCAGATCCCGGCCTATGACGTGAGGCATCATCTGGAGGCGGGCGAATTGGTGGAGGTGATGCCCGGTCATCGGGCCGCTCCAATGCCGATGACCCTGCTTCATCCACATCGTCAGCATCTCTCCCGCCGATTACTGGTTTTTTCCGATTGGCTCGAAGAATTACTTAAAAAGCGGCTTTTGCGGCATGAGGATTGAGCCTGCGAAGTTGCGGCCAGGTTGGCCGCTGCAAGGATCTTAACGGTGAGACGGCGCTCGTCCGGGTTCGTGTTTTGCCTGAACTTGCAATGCGCCGTCTACCCGCATTCATGGCCAGAAAAGCCCCATGGCTGGCGACTTCGCGCTTGTTGGCGATGTCGGGGATAAAGTTCGCAATGCCCCGTCGGCAGGGCTCGTCACGGTCACAACGGTCCCAGCCTTCGCCGGGATGACGATCTGCTTCTAAACGCCGGCTTCCCCCCCATCTCAGACCTTCCAGCACCGCTCGGGCTGAGCTTGTCGAAGTCCCCGAAATGGGCGTTGCGGCTCTCCATGCTTTGGCAAGCTCAGCATGAGCGGTGTGGATGGGGCGGCCCCGCTTTCCACCCAAACCGGGCATAGAGCGCAGGAAGGACGAACAGGGTCAGAAGCGTCGCAGATATGAGCCCGCCGATGACCACGGTCGCGAGCGGCTTTTGCACCTCCGCGCCGGCACCGCCGGCAAAAGCCATCGGCACGAACCCCAGGCTCGCGACGAGCGCCGTCATCGCTACCGGCCGCAGGCGCTGGATTGCGCCTGTCCGTGCGGCTTGCGCGCGATTCATGCCTGACCGGATCAGATCCTGGATCGAACTGACCATGACGAGGCCGTTGAGTACGGCGATGCCGGATAGCGCGATGAATCCGACTGCGGCCGAGATCGAGAAGTCCATCCCCCGCACGAACAGCAGAAGGACGCCGCCAACGAGCGCGAACGGCACCCCGGTGAACACGATAGCGGCGTCGCGGACATTGCCGAGGGCCAAGTAGAGCAGCAGCAGGATGAGCACGAAGCAGGCCGGGACGACCAACTGCATCCGCTCGCTGGCCGACGCCAGGTTCTCGAACTGCCCACCCCATTCGAGATAGCTGCCGGGCGGCAAGCGCACCTCGCTGGCGATAGCCGCCCGGACGTCGGCAACGACGCCGCCGACGTCGCGGCCTCGGGCGTTGGCCTGGACAACGACGCGGCGTTTGCCATTTTCGCGACTGATCTGGTTGGGACCATCAACCACCGCGATCGTCGCGACGCTCGATAGCGGAACATAAGAACCTCCAGCCACCGGCACTTGTACCTGAGCGAGCGCGCCGAGATCGCTCCGTTCGGCTTCGGACAGGCGGATAACCACCGGGAAGCGCCGATCACCTTCGAAGATCATGCCGGAAGTCCGGCCGCCGATCGTGGCCGTGATGGTGTCCTGCACATCCTGCGCCGTGACCCCGAGCCGTGCCATCGCGTCACGATTGACGCGAATGTCGAGCATCGGGAGGCCGGCCGTCTGTTCGACCTTCACATCGGTGGCGCCTGCGGTCCTTCTCAGGATGAGGGCGATCTGCTCGGCGGTCCTGTTCATGGCGGCGAAATCATCGCCGAACACCTTGATCGCGATGTCGCCGCGGACGCCGGCGATCAGTTCGTTGAACCGCATCTGGATCGGCTGCGTGATCTCATAGGCATTGCCCGGAACCTTGCCCAGTTCGGCTTCCAGTCGTTCGACCAGTTCAGCCTTGCCGAGGCTGGGGTCCGGCCATTCGTCGCGGGGCTTCAGGATGACAAACATGTCGGTGGCATTCGGCGGCATGGGATCGGACGCCAGTTCCGCCGTGCCGGTCTTGGAGAAGACGAACTTCACCTCCTTCTGCCGCGACAGCATCTGCTCAAGCGGGACCTGCATGGCCTGGCTTTGCTGGACCGAGGTTGCCGGAATACGCAGCGCCTGGATCAATACATCACCCTCGTCGAGTTGCGGCAGGAATACCTGACCCAGCGAAACGAAGGCAGCCACTGCGACGGCGAGACTGCCGATGGCCGCGCCGATGGTGATCGACGGCCTTTTCATTGCCCGATCGAGGCCGGGCTCATACCGCTGCCTGAGCCAGGAAATGATCCGGCCGTCCTTCTCCTCGACTTTCCCGGACAGCCATATCGCGATCATCGCGGGCACAAAGGTCAGCGACAGGATGAACGCAAAGGCCAGCGCGATGATGACGGTCAGCGCCATCGGCACGAAAGTCTTGCCCTCGACGCCCGTCAGGGTAAGCAGCGGCACATAGACCAGAATGATGATCGCCTGCCCGTAAACCGAAGGGCGGATCATCTCGCGCGCTGAACTCGCGACATTCGAGAGACGCTCCTGGAGGCCGAGCAACCGGCCTTCATGCTGTTGCTGTTCAGCCATGCGCCGGAGCGCATTCTCGACGATGATGACCGCGCCGTCGACGATGAGGCCGAAGTCCAGCGCGCCCAGGCTCATCAAGTTCGCCGAGACACCCGCGCGCAGCATGCCAAACCCGGTGAGGGACATGGTGACGGGGATGACCAGTGCCGCAATCAACGCCGCCCGGAAATTGCCGAGCAGCAGGAACAGGACGACGACGACGAGAAGCGCGCCTTCGCCGAGGTTCTTCGCCACGGTTTTGATCGTCGAGTTCACCAGCGCCGTCCGGTCGAGCACCGGTTGAATGACGACGTCGGGCGGCAACGACGCATTGATTTCCTGAAGACGATCGGCAACCGCCGTCGCCACCGCGCGGCTGTTCTCGCCGATACGCATGACCGCCGTGCCGACCACGACCTCGGTGCCGTTCTCCGACGCCGATCCCATGCGTATCGCCTGACCCGTCTGAACTTTCGCCACCTGATCGAGCGTGATCGGCACGCCTTCACGGGTCGCGACGACCGTTCGGGCCAGTTCGGCCTCGTTGCGGATGAGCGCGTCTGACCTGACTGCGAGGCCCTCGCCGCCGCGATTGACGAAGCCGCCGCCGACACTGGTGTTGTTGCGTTCGAGCGCATCGCCGAGGTCGGTCAGGGTCAATCCGACCGACGCCAGCTTCTGAACGTCGGGTGCGACCAGGTATTGCTTCGCATAGCCACCGATGGAGTCGATGCCGGCAACGCCGGGCACGTTCTTGAGGAGCGGCGTCACGATCCAGTCCTGCGCCGTGCGCAGATAGGTCGCCTTGTCCGCCTCGCTCGTCAGCCTTTGGCCTTCGGGTGTTATATAGCTGCCGTCGGGTTGCTGGCCCGGCTCGCCGGGCCGGTGCCTGTCGTCGGCACGGTGCTCAAGGCGAACGGTCCACATATAGACCTCGCCAAGCCCGGTCGAGATCGGCCCCATCTCGGGGCTGGCACCGCCGGGCAGGTTTTCCTTCACGCCCTCAAGGCGTTCGCCGACCTGTTGGCGGGCGAAGTAGATGTCCGTCGCGTCGGTGAAGACGGCCGTGATCTGCGCGAAGCCGTTGCGGCTCAGCGACCGGGTATATTCGAGGCCGGGAACGCCGGCGAGCGCGGTCTCGATCGGGAAAGAGACCTGCTTCTCCACCAGTTCGGCGGATAGCGCAGGCGCACGGACATTGATCTGGACCTGGTTGTTGGTGATGTCCGGAACGGCGTCGATCGGCAGGCGGGACAGCGAATAGGCGCCGATGACGGCGGCAATGGCGGTGAGAGCGAGCACAAGCCAGCGCTTCTCGACCGCCCATGTGACGATGCGGGCGATCATGGCTTCAATCCTCGTGGGCCGCTTCGCTCTTGCCGAGTTCGGCCTTGAGCGTGAAACTTCCGGTGGTGGCGATCCGCTCGCGGCCCGAAAGCCCCGAACGGATGAGGACCGTGTCGCCAGCAGTGTCGCCAAGCTGGACCGGCGTTGCCTTGAAGCCCGCTTGAGTACGCACGAACACGACCGTCCTTCCTTCGAGCGTCTGCACGGCCGTCGATGGCACCCTGACGGTGGAGGAACCGCCGTCGCCGGCGAGTTGCACGGAGGCGGTCACCGCCTCGCCGACGCGCCAGAGGTTGCCGCCATTGTCCAGCGAGGCGATTGCAGGCACCAGCCTCGTTTGCGGGTCGAGCGCCGGCGAGACGAAGCTGATCCGCGCATTTGCGGAGCGACCTGACGCGCTGACCGTGACTTGTGCACCCGGCCGGATGCGGCCCGCATCCTCGGGCTTGAGGCTGAGAGACAGCGATACCTTCGAGAGATTTGCGACCCGGAACAGTTCTGCATCGGCCGCCACCGTCTGCCCGAGCACCACCGGTCGCGCGATCACCTGCCCCGAGATCGGGGCAACGATGCCAAGGCGATTGAAGCCGCCACCGCCACCGCCGCCAACACCGCCGCCAACACCGGCCGCCGCCACCTGGCTCTGAGCCTGGGTGAGTGCGATCCTCGCTTCGGTCGCAGCGGTACGGGCTGCGATCAGATCCTGTTCGGGGGAAACGCGCTGCGAGAATAATCGCTGCTCGCGTGCGAGATTGGAGTTGGCAAGCGACAGCCTTGCGCGTGCTGCCTCGACCTCCCCCTTGAGCTGTGCCGCTTCGCGGCTTTCGATCACGGCGATCGTCTGCCCGCGCGTAACGCTCTCGCCAAGATTGCGGTTGAGCGCGACCACGCGGCCGGCGATCGCCGCCGAGACGACCTGGGTCGCCTGCGGATCACCGTCGATCGTCGCGGGCAGTTCGATGGTTCCCGCGCCGCCGATCAGTGGCGCGGCGATCTGGATGCCGGCAACCGCTATCTGTTCCGCGGACAAGGTGATCCGGCCCCCATCGGCATGGCCGGCTTCCCTGGCCTGTTCCGGCGCGGCTTCATTCTTCGATGTCTCACCGCCACAGGCGGCGAGCATGAGCGCGAGCGACAGAGCGCCCGTCATCCTGATCTTGATCATTGTTGGTTCCCCCGTTGAGGCGCGGGGACGGTCAGCCGTTCCAGTCGCGCCCGGGCATTCTGATAATTGGCGAGGGCATCGATCGCGGCGATGCGGGTGTCGGCGAGCGTGCGCTCGGCATCGAGCAAGTCGAGTTGGCCGAATTTCCCTTCACGATAGCCGATACGTGCGATGCGCGCCGCCTCTTGCGCGGCGGCCAGCGCCGGGCCGGCAGCGGTGCGTGCGGTGGTTTCGGCATTGGCGGTTTCAGCCTGCGCTTCGGCAATCGCCTGCTCGACATCGAGCGCGGTCATACGCCGTCGTGCCTCTGCCTGGGACCGTTCGGCGCTGGCTTGCGCAACCCCTGCCTTACCGTTGTTGAACAGCGGGATCGGGATCGACACTGTGAACACTGCGGCGGTATCGCTGCTCGCCTCCAGACGCCTGAACGCCGGTCCCAGATTAAGATCCGGCACGCGATTGGCCCGGGCAAGGCGGATGCCGGCATCCGCGACGGCGAGATCGGCATCGGCCGCTGCAAGGATCAGCGTGCCGGCTGCCGAAGGTGCTGTGGCCGGGCCATGGGTCGCAGTCGGGAGGCGGTCGAGCAGCGAAACATCGAATGCACCACCGATGGGACGTCCCAGGCGCCGCGCAAGATTGAGACTGGCAACTTCAGCCAGCCTCGCCCCGCGCTCCAGGCTGGCCGCTGCGTTGATCCTGGCGACATCGGCTCTCTGCTCTTCGAGCGGGGATGCTCGTCCGGCCTGCACCCTCGCTCGCGCGGCTCTTAGCGTATCTTCTGCGATGCGGAGTTGATCACGCGCTGTCGCGAGACGCCGCTGTGCCGCAATCGCCTCGACATAGAGTGCGGTAACCTGAAGGCGGACATCGGCTGCAACGACCGCTGCCTCCAGTTCCGCCCGCGACAATCGGGCATCGGCGACGGCAACACGAGCGCTGCGCTTGCCTCCAAGCTCGATGGGCAAGGCGACGCCCATCGTCGTTTCTGCGCTTTTGAGCCCGCTATAGGGGCCGGTGCCGGCAACATTCTCGATCTGGGCCTGTACCACGGGGTTTGGACGCAGACCGGCGAGAGTTCGGTTGGCATGCGCTGCTTCTATGCCCGCATTTGCGGCATCCACCGAAGGTGCAGCACCGCCTGCTTCGGCAATGGCTTCTTCGAGCGTCAATATCGCCTCCGAAGCATCGACGGGCATGTGCTCCTGTTGCGCCTGCGCCACCGAGGCACAGGACGCCGCGGCGAGCATCGCCGCGAGCAATTTCTTCATGACTGACTATTCCTGACAGATATGCGTCGGGCCGGCAGACGCCGGCCGGCGAGATCTTCAGGTTTGGGGAGGCCTGGGTAAAACGCCTCCACGCGCTTCGGGGCGGGGGGCGCCCAATTGGCGCTTTTCAGCACCACACTTGATCAGCGTGGTTTCCGGACCGCAGGCAATGGCCGGAGTTCCGACGTCATGGCCATGGCAGGCGTTATGATGATGCGGAAGGCCATCGTCGCTATCTGCCGGCACTTCGTCACCGTCACCGGGCGCGTGGACCGTCAGCTCGACGCCGAACATGCTCCCGCCCGCCGTTTCGGCGGCGTGCGCCATGCCGGCGAAGCTGGTGAGCACCAGCATCAGGCCGGCGAGCAGAGGAAGGAGCGGTCGCATCGCCAGCCTCCTAACACTCCGCTGCCGCGGCGTAACGCGTGTTTTTCGATTTTAGCTCATTCTTTGCCTGCGCAATGCTTTCCGTACCGCCGGGAATACCGGGCGCAGTATGATGCCGACGACGATCAGGTCGGGCCAGGCGGTGTCCGCAGAGAACTGGAAGCCTTGTCGGCTGATGTCCTTCCGGCGACGAACTTGCCAAATGCTCCCACCAGCTCGTGCTCGAAGGCCAGCCGCGATGTGGACGCAAGTGCGCAGCGGCATGATCGGGAACCCATGTCGATGATCTGGTCATGGCTTGCGCCGTCATGAACGAGGACGCTGCAGGCATCGCGCGGCACAAACGCTGTACATCCCTGTCGGCATGCCTGCCATGTCGCTCTACCGGTGGTCTGTGTGCCGTTAGGTGCCGTTGAGTGCCGCCAGCGTGGGATAGTCGGTGTACCCGCGCCGGTCGTCGCCCTGACCGGTGTAGAGTGTCTCGCGGTCCAGTCGGGCGAGCGGAGCATCCCTCTGAAAACGCTCGACAAGATCGGGGTTGGCAACGAAGGCGCTGCCGAAGGAAACGGCATCGGCATCGCCGCCGGCAAGCACTGCGCGCGCCTTTTCGAGCGTCAGCCCGCAATTCTCGATGACCGAGCCGGTCCAGTTCTCCTGCACCAGTTCCAGCGCGTCGAAACCCTCGTTCGGGACATGGACGAGGTGGACGTAGGCAAGGCCCAGACCGTCCACCGCACGCAGCAGGGCGGCGTAAGTCTGCGCCGGATCGGCGTCCGCCATGCCGTTGTAGCGCACCCCCAGACAGATGCGGAAACCGACCCGGCCGGGGCCGATCGCGGCGGCGAGGGCCTCCAGCGTCTCGACCACGAAGCGGATGCGGTTCTCCACCGGACCACCGTAGCGATCGGTCCGCAAGTTGCTGTTTGTAGAGAGAAATTGCATGGGAAGGTAGCCGCTGGCGCAGTGTAGTTCGACACCGTCCATGCCCGCCTCGCGGGCGTTTCGGGCGGCCTGCGCATACTCGGCGATGACCTCGGCGATCTCTCCGGTTTCGAGCGCGCGCGGCATGTCCGGCTCCTGCGGGGTGCCGTCAGGGCCGAAGATCCGGTCGGGGCAGGGGATCGCCGAGGGCGCCACCGTTTCCGCATGCGCCACCTTGTTGGCGCGCACGCTGGCGCGGCCGCAATGCATGAGTTGCATGACGATCCGCCCCCCTTGCCCATGCACGGCATCGGCCACCCGCCGCCACCCGGCGACCTGCTCGGCCGAGTGTATCCCCGGCGTCCGGTAATAGCCCTTGCCCGGCGGAGAGGGCTGCGTCCCTTCGGTCACGATCAGCCCTGCGGAAGCGCGCTGGGCGTAATATTCCACCATGATTTCAGTGGGTACGTCGCCCGGCCCGGCGCGGTCGCGGGTCATGGGTGCCATGACGATGCGGTTGGAAAGCGTGATTTCGCCGAGGCGTGTCGGCTGGAAAATGTCGGCCATCGGCTCAGTACCCCATCAGGCCGAGCACTTCCTTGCGGCTGCGCTCGTCATCCAGAAAGCAACCGAGCATGCGGCTTGTCATCACCCCGACGCCCGGTGTGCGCACGCCCCGCCCGGTCATGCAGCCATGCTGCGCCTCGATGACGACGGCGACGCCATGGGGCTGGAGATGTTCCCAAATACAATCAGCTACTTGCGCGGTAAGACGCTCCTGAATCTGCAGGCGATTGGCGAAGCCGTGGAGCACCCGCGCCAGCTTCGATATGCCCACCACGCTGTCGCGCGGGAGGTAGGCGATCGCCGCCTTGCCGATGATCGGGGCCATGTGATGCTCGCAATGCGACTGGAAGGGAATGTCGCGCAGCAGCACGATCTCGTCATAGCCGCCGACTTCACGAAACTGCCGCGCGAGATGTACTGAGGGGTCTTCGCTATAGCCCCGGCAATACTCTTTCCAGGCGCGTGCGACACGGCGGGGCGTGTCGAGCAGGCCCTCGCGCTCGGGATCGTCGCCGGTCCATCGGATCAGCTTTTGGATGGCTTCGGCGATGTCGTCCGGCACCGGCGCATCGGGCCGATAAGCCTCATCGACGTGTCTTTCAGCGAGGGGCTGCGCGTTCACGGTCTCTCCTGTCGGCGCTCGGGATGGCTGGCGCCTATTTATGTTTTGCGTAGATAATGTATGGTAATGCCAACTGATATTGGCAATGATGTAAAATATAATACGCGACATTCGAATTTTCGGGATGTTCTCGATATTCGATGAAATGGCGACGGAACGGGAGAAGGGCTATTTCCGGATCATCCAACATCGTCGGCAGACTGGCCGACAGGGTCGTCGTGGTTGCCGGGGCCAGCACCGGGATCGGGCGGGCCACTGCGCTCCGGCTGGCATCGGAGGGGGCGCGGCTCATGGTCGGCTCGCCCGCGTCCGAACAGGCTCTGATCGAGGGGCTCGTCGAGGAGATCAGGGCGCAGGGAGGCAACGCGATAGGCACCGCCTTCGATGCGACCGACGATGCCTCGATGGCCGATCTCGTGGCTCTGGTGCGCGCGGAATATGGCGGGATCGATGCGTTTCATGCCAACTTCGCGGACTTGCGCGTCATCATGGAGGACAGCGATGCCGCGACTGTGTCCGACGATGTGCTGGAACGGACGCTCGATGTGAACCTGAAGGGCATGCTGCGCGCTACGCGCCATGCCGTCCCGGCCCTGCTGGAGCGCGGCGGTGGGGCGATGATCTACACCTCGTCGACCGCCTCGATTGCGGGGGAGGCGGCGAGGCCGTGCTACGCCATGGCCAAGAGCGGGCTGAACGCCCTGATGCGCCATGTCGCCTCTACGTGGGGGCGGCAGAACGTGCGGGCCAACGCGATCATGCCGGGCTTTGTCCATACGCCCGAACGGCGCGCCTTTATTCCGCAGGAGGTCTCCGACTTCATGCTGCAGCAATGCCGCCTCCCGCGGCTAGGCGAGCCTGAGGACATCGCGGGCATGGTCGCCTTCCTCGCCTCGCGCGATGGCGACTGGATGACCGGGCAGTGCATCGCGGTGGATGGTGGCTCGGTGCTGCGTTGAGGGAGGGAAGAATGGTGAAGGCCATAGCATTGCTGAGGAAGAAGGCGGGCATCTCGCGCGAGGAGATGATCGCCTACTACGAGACCCGCCATGCGCCGCTGGTGCTGTCGCTGCTGCCTCAAATCGCCGGGTATCGCCGCAGCTATCCGCTTTCCGAAGGCGCGTTCCTGCCGCTGGGTGCTGAACTCGGCTTTGATGTGATGACCGAACTGCGTTTCGCCTCTCGCGCCGACTACGAGGGCTTTCTGACGCGCGCCGGGCAGCCGGAAGTGGCGCAGGCGATCGCCGACGACGAGGAGAATTTCCTCGATCGCAGCGCGACGCGGATGGTCGTGGTCGAGGAACACGGAGGCGATCGCGCGGGTTGAGCGCGATCGCCCTCTGCCGCCTCGCTACTGGCGCTGCGAGTTGATGTTGCCGCCGTCCACCATGATCTGCGCAGCGGTGATGTAGCTGGCCTCGTCGGAGAGCAGGAAGCGGATGGTGCGCGCGACTTCCTCGGGAAGCCCGAAGCGGCCGAGGAAGATGCGGCGCTCGAACACGCCGGGCATGGCGGCTTTCGTCTCCAACATGATCGGCGTGTCGATCTGGCCGGGGCTGACGGCGTTGATGCGGATGCCGTCGTGCGCAAGTTCGTCCGCCATCGAGCGCACCAGCGACAGGATCGCGCCCTTGGCGGCGCTGTAGATCGGGATCATCCCGCTGCCGAGCGTGGCGTTGATCGAGGATACAGCTACGATCGCGCCGCCCGGATGTGCCTTGAGATCATCCCGCAGCGCCTGCGTCATCAGCACCAGCGCGCGGGCGTGAAGGGCAAGGCCGGAGTCCCAGTTCTCGGGCGTGACGCCGTCGATGCCGGTGACTTGCGCCGTCCCTGCGGAGTGGACGATGCCGCCCACGCTGCCCAGCGCTTCGCGCGATTGCAGGGCGGCCGGGACGATCGCCTGCGGATTGCGCAAATCCGCCGAGAGGCCGATCGCGGCGACCTTGTAGCGGGTGGTCAGTTCCTCTGCCGCCGCTTTCGCGCCCGCCTCGTTGATGTCCCATAGCGCGACGGGGCGCCCGACCGCTGCGAGCGCATGTGCGGTTGCAAGGCCGATGCCGGAAGCGCCGCCGGTGATGACGACGCCGGTTTGCGGGGCTCCCAGTTGCGGGGCGTAATCGGTCATTTCGGTCTCCATCGAAGGGCGTCAGTCCACGCCCGGTGCGCCCGGGAAGCCGGGGTAGTAGGTGCCGGTGGTCATGCCGCCGTCGACGATGATCTCGGTCCCGGTGAGGTACGAGGCATCGTCGCTGGCTAAGAACAGGCTGGCGGCGGCCACTTCCTCGGGCGCGCCGACGCGCTGGAGCGGGACGTTGCCGAAGCGTTCGTTCACCTTGTCGCGGGTGGAATTGTCGTGGTTGGTCATGATGGTGTCGACGCCGCCGGGGTGGATCGAGTTGACCCGTATGCCCTTGTGGCCAAGTTCCATCGCCGCCACTTTCGTCAGCCCGCGCACGCCCCATTTGCTGGAGGCATAGGCGCCGAGGCCATTGGCGCCCTTCAGCCCGTCGCTGGACGAGATGTTGACGATCGACCCCCGGCCCCGCGCGATCATCCCCGGCGCCACTGCCTTGATGCCCAGGAATTCGCCCGTCAGGTTGACGTTCAGGACGCGCTGCCATTCGTCGATACTGGTGTCGAGCAGGGTGCGGAACAGCAGCACCCCGGCATTGTTGACGAGGATGTCGACGGGGCCGAGCGTGGCCTCCACCTCGGCGACGACACTTGCCCATTGTTCCGCGCTGGTGACGTCGTGACGCCAGAAGCGCGCTGCCTCTCCCAGTTCGGCGGAAAGGCTTTCGCCTTCGTTTTCCAGCACGTCGGTTATCGCGACTTTTGCGCCTTCGGCGGCGAACAGGCGGCAGGTGGCCGCTCCCATGCCGCGTGCGCCGCCGGTGACGATGGCGACCTTGCCCTTGAGGCGATCCATGCATTCTCTCCTTTAGTGATTTCAGTCGGCGGGCTTCAGTCAGCCATTGCGGGGATGGGTGGCATGTCCGGCACGTCGTAAGTGTAGGTCAGTTCTTCCACCCGCTCGTGGATGCGCCAGCCGTCTGCGGTGCGCACCAGAACGTCGCGATAGAACAGGCCGATGAAGAAGGTCTTCTCCGCGCCGTCCGGGGCGGCATAGACCATCGGGTTGAACAGCATGGTCCGGCTGGTCGCGCGGTCGCCGTCGAGGTCCAGCTTCGTCGTCGCGACCATGTGATGCGTGCGGGGAAAGCGCGCCATCGCGTCCGGCAGCCATGCCTTGATCCGCGCTAGTGAACCGACCGCGCCGCCCGCCGCCGAATAGTCTATGTGGGCGTCCGGGGTGAATATGCGGTCGAGCGCGTTCCAGTCCTTGTCGTCGATCGCGAAGCTGTAGCGGGCGAGCAGATCCTGGATCTCCACCCGGTCGGACAATTCCTGCAGCGGCAGCATGGTCACCTCTACTTTCGGTTTCGGTCAGTTCTGAATGGGCGCGGAGAGGGTGAGATCCACCGTCTGCTCATGGCTCCAGTCCACGATCAGGCGGCGGTGGCTGAGGCGCCATTGCTCCTCGTGCTCGGCCAGCCTGTCCTGATAGCGAACGGCCCAGACCCATGCGGTGTGCGTGCCGTTCTCAGCCTCCGGCGCGCGGATGTGATGCGCGGTGCAGTAGGTTTCGCCGGAAAATCCGTCGCCATCATTCACGAGCGTCTGGTTGTGGACGACATGGCGGGTCATCACATAGGCATCGCGCAGCATCGCCGGGATCGCGTGCAGGGTCTCGCGCCCTTCCAGCCGGAAGCCGGGGCCTTCGACGACGGCATCGGGCGTCATGATCATGTCGAGCGCATCGACGTCGCCGCGATCGACTGCCCGGGCATAGATCGCGGCGATGCGCTGGTAAGCAGCGGCCGGATCAGGCGTAGGCACGCACGATTTCCTCGACCGCGCGGGTGATGTCGCCCCGTCGATAGCCGAGCCTTGCGGCATCGTCCGCGTCAGGTTCGTAAGCGACGCGATTGCCCCTGCCGGTATAGATCGCGCTGTCGGGCAGCAGCGGGTGCTCCTGATCGAGCGAAGGCACCGCCGTATCGCTGCCCGCCGCTCGGAAGAACAATCCGAAGTAGTCGGCGAAGGACAGGTTCTCGTCGCCGAGCAGATAGGCCCGGCCGCTCTGCGCGCGCTCCAGTGCCCCGGCGATTGCCTCGGACAGCGAGAGGGTGGAGATGAAATTGGTGCTCCCCGCCGGGCCGAACACCTGCATGCCGTCCAGCTTGCCTTGGGCGTAACGGGTGTAGACTTCGAACATCGGCAGGCTCATGCCCGGCACCGTGCCGACGACGAAAGGCGCGTCGAGGCCGACGACGTCGAACGTGTCGTCCGCCAGCGCGAGGATGCCGTCGGTCGCCAGCTTGCGCGAGCGGACATAGGCATTCGTCTCCACCAGTTCGGGCGCGACGTGTGGATAGAAGCTGCCGACGTGGACGAACCTGCGCACCCCTGCAGACTTCGCCAGGCCCGCAAACCGGGGCACGGCGACGCCATTGGCATGGAGCACATGCTCGCCGAAATCGGCGCCCTCGGGCTGGTGGCGGATGTCGTGCCCGGCGGCGAAGACGATCGACTCGAACGGGGCGAGATGGCCGCGCATGAAGGTCTCCGCGACATAGTCTCCCTGCAGGTAAGGCAGATCGACAAGCGGCGTGCCGGGCTGCGCGGGCTTGCGCCCGGCGATGGTCACTTCATGCCCCAGCGCGGCAAGGTGCAGGGCGGCATGGCCCCCGATCATCCCGGTGCCGCCGACGACGAGTATCTTCATGCCTCGCTTCCCTTCGTTCAGAAATTGAAACCGTTGCCGGAGATCACCGGCATGTTGGTCCAGGCCCCGCGCGGATCGCGATACCAGCCGCCCGCCGCCAGCGCCCCGCCGTCGAGGTGGAGGGTCGTCCCGGTGATCCATCCGGCAAGATCGGAGGCCAGGAACAGCGCCGCGTTCGCCGCGTCGGCGGGCTGGCCGAAGCGGCCGAGCGGAATCCAGTCGGCGATCCGGTCATGATGTTCGGGCGCGATCATGGCGTGGACGGGCACTTGCGGAGTCTCGGTCGTCTCCGGCGCGATGGCGTTCACACGGATACCGCGAGGGCCCAGTTCGAGCGCCAGCGCCTTGGTGAAGCCGGTGATGCCGTGCTTGAACGCGCAATAGGCCGCGCCCATCGGGATGCCGCGAAACGCTTCGATCGAGGACACCGAAATGATGCTGCCGCCCGGCCGCAGCAGCGGGATCGCCGCGCTGGTGGTGGTCAGCACCGACTTCAGGTTCACCGCATAGAGCGCATCGACTTCCTCTTCCGAGCACTGCTCGAACGGTTTGGCGATGCCGAGAAAGTCACCGACGTTGTTCACCAGCACGTCGATCCCGTCCCACCGTTCCCGGGCGATCGCCATGACGCCTTCGATTGCTGCACGATCGCGGCAATCGGCGGTGCAGACCTCGGCCTCGACGCCGCGTTCGTCAAGCGACCGGCGCAGCGATACCGCGCGCTCGGGGTCGATCTCGGCGGCCAGCAGGCGGGCGCCGGAATCGGCGAACCGATCGGCGATGGCGCGGCCGATGCCCACGCCGCCGCCGGTGACGAGTACGGTCTTCCCGTTGAAGTCGATCATCCCGCTTCCCCTCAGACGCCGAAGCCGCCGGAAACGGAAATCCGCTGCCCGGTGACGTAGGCGCCTTCGTCGGAGGCGAAGAAGACGCAGGCGTGGCCGATCTCCTCGGCGGTGCCCCAGCGCTTCAGACACAGCAGCGCCTGCGTGTTCTCTTCCCAGCGTTGGTCGAGCTGGCCCTGCTTCTTCAGTTCGTGGAGCTGGCCTGCGTCGATCACCCCGACCAGCACTGAGTTGGCGCGGATGCCGTATCGCCCTTCCTCCTTGGCTATGCCCTGCACGAGTTGTTCGTTCGATGCCTTCACCGCGACCGACATGCCGTCGCGGTTCGGCCACCAGTCGTGCCCGGCCGAACCCAGCGTCACGAAGCTGCCGCCGCCGTGCTCGCGCATGTGCGGGATTACTGCCTGCGCTGCCGCCAGAAAGCCATGGACCTCCACATCGAAGGCATGGCGCCATTCCTCCATCGGCGTCGCTGCGAGATAGCGCTGGTTGACCAGCGGCCCGGCCCCCCAGACCAGCGTGTGAATCCGGCCATGCGCGGCGATGGTCTGGCGGACTACCTCGGCCACTTGTGCGGCATCCGTCACGTCAGCGCGATGGACGGTGGCCTTTCGGCCTGCATCGCGGGCTGCCTGCGCGACTTCGGAGGCGCGCGCTTCGTTGGCGTGGCAGACGATCGCTATGTCGCTGCCGCTGCGCGCGAATGTCCGGGATACGCCGCTGCCGATGCCGCCGCTGCCGCCGAAAAGCAGGGCTGCGCCTTGCGGGAATGTCGCCATTCGTTCTCTCCCAATGCTTGCTCTGTCTCACGTCATGCGCAAGATTCGCATATGCATCTCAAATTTATCCGCATATGGAAACTTATATCTTTTTATAGTTTCAATATGCGTACATAAAATGTGCTGTAAGCGATGATGGGAGAAGTCTGGTGAGCGCAGCATGCACGCGCGAAGAGGTCGAGGGGCTTGCCCTTGCGGCCATGCTCGATCGGTCGGAGGCGATGACGCTGCGGGGCTTCGGGGCGACGGTTACATACTCGCGCAAGGTGTTCATCCCGCTTACGCATTTGTGCCGCGACGTCTGCCACTACTGCACGTTCGCCAAGGCGCCGCGCCGGATCGCCGCGCCCTATCTGACGATCGATCAGGTTCTGGAGATCGCCCGCGCGGGCGAGGCGGCAGGCTGCCGGGAGGCGCTGTTCACGCTCGGCGATCGACCCGAAGCCCGCTATTCCGCCGCTCGGCAGGCGCTGGTGGCGATGGGCTACGCTTCTACGCTGGACTACCTGCGCGCTGCGGCGGCAGCGGTTCTGGCGGAGACGAGCCTGCTGCCGCACCTCAATCCCGGCATCATGAGCGACCACGATCTGGCGGCGCTGCGGCCGGTGGCGGCATCGATGGGCATGATGCTGGAGACCACGGCGGAGCGCCTGTCCGCCAAAGGTGGCCCGCATCACGGATCGCCTGACAAGCATCCGCAAGTCCGGCTCGAGGCACTCGAAGCCGCCGGTCGCATGGCCGTGCCGTTCACCACCGGCCTGCTGATCGGCATCGGCGAGACGCGCGCCGAGCGGTTGGACGCGCTGGAGGCGATCCGCGACAGCCACGGCCGGCATGGCCATGTGCAGGAAGTCATCATCCAGAACTTCCGCGCCAAGGACGGCACGCGCATGGCGGATCATCCTGAGCCGCCGCTGGAGGAGCACCTCTGGACGATCGCCGCGGCGCGGCTGATCCTCGGTCCGGAAATGACCATCCAGGCGCCGCCGAACCTGCGGCCGGACGATCTTGCGGCCGTGTTGCGGGCGGGCGTGAACGACTGGGGAGGGGTCTCTCCGGTGACGCCCGATCATGTCAACCCGGAGGCGCCCTGGCCGCATCTGAAAGTGCTGGATGCCGCGACGGCGGCTACGGGACGAGTGCTGACGCAGCGCCTCGCGATCGGTTCCGCGTTCGCGCAGGAGCCGGATCGCTGGCTCGCGCCGGAACTCGCGGTCAAAGTGCGTCGCGCGGTCGATGCGCGCGGGTTGCCGGTGGTCGATGGCTGGCATGCGGGTGGCGGAGCGGTGCCGCCGTTGCTGCCGCAGGCGGGGGGCACGGCGGCGTCGCGGCAATTGGCAGACATACTCGGCAAGGCGCAGGATCGTGCGACGCTCACCGAACCCGAGATCGAAACGCTTTTCCGGGCGGACGGCGCCGATTTCGGGCGCGTGGTGGAGGTCGCCGACGAACTGCGGCGGCAGGTGAAAGGCGAAGCGGTGACGTATGTGGTCAACCGCAATATCAACTACACCAACATCTGCGGCTACCGCTGCGGCTTCTGCGCCTTTTCCAAGGGCACCGCCAAGGCCTTGCGCGGCCCTGCGTATCGCCTCGATCTGGAGGAAGTGGCGCGCCGCGCGGCGGAGGCGTGGCAGCGCGGCGCGACCGAGGTGTGCCTGCAGGGCGGCATCCATCCCGACTATGACGGAGGCACCTACCTTGCGATCGTGGAGGCCGTGCGCGAGGCCGCGCCGGGCATCCATATCCATGCCTTCTCGCCGCTGGAGATCAGTCATGGCGCGGCATCGGCGGGAATGGCGCTCGAACCTTACCTGCAGAAACTCAAGGATGCTGGGCTCGCGACGCTGCCCGGAACGGCCGCCGAAGTCCTGCATGAGGACGTGCGCCGGATCATCTGCCCGGACAAGGTTTCCACCGACGAATGGCTTGCGGTGATGCGCGCGGCGCATCGCGTGGGTCTGCGCAGCACCTCGACGATCATGTTCGGCCATGTCGACGAATACCGGCACTGGGCAAGGCATCTGCTGACCTTGCGCGAACTGCAGATGGAAACCGGTGGCTTCACCGAGTTTGTGCCCCTGCCGTTCGTGCATATGGAGGCGCCCATCTGGCGCAAGGGGCGCGCCCGCTCCGGACCGAGCTATCGCGAGGCGATCCTGATGCAGGCGATCGGGCGCATCGCGCTTCACGGCGCGATCGACAACATCCAGGCGAGCTGGGTCAAGCTGGGCGAGAAGGGTGCGCTGGTCGCGCTGAGTGCAGGGGTGAACGATCTGGGCGGGGTGTTGATGGACGAATCCATCACCCGCGCGGCCGGAGGCGAGAACGGCCAGTGTTTCGATGTTGAGCGCATGGAGCGTACGGCTCGCGCGGCGGGTCGTTTCGCCCGTCGCCGCTCGACGCTCTACGAGACGATGGCAGAGCCGCTTCTCGTCGCCTGATTGTATGCGATGATCTGCGTATTTTGGATAATTCTATCAACATGCGTGAATAAAAACTATTGAGGCTACGCATAATGAGATTACTGTTGTGTCTGTCGGTCGATTCCGACTCTGATGTTGCGAGAATGCTGCGCAGCTCGCCAGTGTTTTCGTATTGAGGTCGAAGACGGCCCGACAAGAACGAAAAAACATTTGGGAGGATGTCTGGGTGATGGACCGTATCTATCGGATTCACCTGCTTGCGGGCGCTGCATTGGTGGCGTTCGGATCCAGTCAGGCAATGGCGCAGGAGGATGCCGCAGCGGCTGCTCCGCAAAAGGGCAGGGAAGCCTCGATCGCCGAGATCGTGGTTACGGCGAACCGGCGTGAGGAACGCAATCAGGACGTTCCGATCCAGATCACTGCTTTCTCGCCCGAGGCGCTGAAACAGAACAACGTCAGCAATGCGCAGGGGTTGAGCGGTATCGTGCCCTCGCTTGCGGTTGGTTCCAACGGGCAGGGATCGCGCGACACCATGTCGCCGACGCTGCGCGGGCAGGGGGCCACGTTCCAGGCGGCGCCAGCAGTGGTGCTCTACCTCAACGAAGTGCCGCTGCCTGCGGCGATCTCGCTCAGCCAGCAGGGCGGGCCGGGCAACTTCGTCGATCTGGAGAACGTGCAGGTTCTGGCCGGCCCGCAAGGCACGCTGTTCGGGCGCAACACTACCGGCGGCGCGATCCTGCTGGTGCCAAAGAAGCCGACCGACAAGTTCGAAGGCTATGTCGAGGGCAGTTTGGGCAACTACCAGCAGCGCGGCCTCGAAGGGGCGCTGAATATCCCGATCGTCGAGGACAAGCTGATGATCCGCGCTGTCGGCGCCTATCAGGACCGCGACGGTTTCACGCGCGACATCGTCTGGAACAAGGACCGCGACGATGTCCATTGGTATTCCGGGCGTCTGGGTATTCTGTTCAAGCCGACCGAGCGCATCACCAACTACACGATGGCGTATTGGGCCAAGTCCAGCACCAACGGTCCGGGTCTGATCCACAATGCCTTCAATATCGAGGGCCTTCAGGGCGCGGGGCTGTGCTACGATCCCGGCCAGACGCCCAGCGCGTTCGGCGTGCCGTGCTCCATCTATCGCCGCCAGACCGAGCTGGCCGAGGAGATCGGCCCGCGCAAGACCCGCCTTGGCGTCGACGAGTTCCAGCGCGTGAAGACATGGGGCGTGACGAACACCACCGACCTTGAACTGAGCGACGAGCTGACAGTGCGCAACATCTTCAGCTACCAGCGGTTCAAGGGCGCCTATGCCTATGACGGCGACGCGACGCCGCTGCAGCAGTACGATGTCGGCGGGTACAAGTACCCCGACTTCCCGGTGGCGGGGCTTTCGGAATATGGCCTTCCGGCGTTCGGCTACCTCAACGCGAACGCCGAGCCGGACTTGCGCGACGACCTGAAGCAATACACCGAGGAACTGCAGCTGCAGGGCAAGATGCTCGACGACAAGCTGAACTTTGCGGTCGGCGGCTTCTACTACAACCAGAAGCCCGCGAGCACATGGATCGGCCATACGATGGCCTATTGCCCGGCCGCCTATACGGGGCTGTGCAATCAGGTGACCCAGTTCTCGCGCGTCGCCAACAAGTCCAAGGCGCTTTATGCGCAGGCGACTCTTGACCTCGGCGCGGTCACACCCGCGCTCGACCGGGTGAAGCTGACTGCGGGCTACCGTTATACCTGGGACACCGTCAGCGGCTTCACGACCAGCTATACGCCCAGCGCCGACTTCACCACGGCCACTTGCGGCAGCACGGCAACCATCGTTCCCATCGCAAACGTGGATCAGTGCAGCTTTGGAGCGACACTCAAGAGCAAGGCGCCGACATGGACGTTCGGCCTCGACTACAAGCCAATGGATTCCCTGCTGCTCTACGCCAAGGTCAGCCGGGGTTACAAGGCGGGCGGCTTCAATCCCTTTGCCGTGCGTGAAAGTACCCGCACCTTCATCCCCGAACAGCTGACCTCCTACGAAGTCGGCTTCAAGCTCGATGGCTGGCTGGGCAGCATCCCGTTCCGCCTGAATGCGGACTACTACTACGCCGATTACAAGAACATCCAGCGCTCCACCGGCGACTACAACGCCGCAACGGGCGCGACCGGCGCAGGCTTCCTCGCCGCATCGGGCACCGTGCAGGGCTTCGAGGCCGAGGCGACGGTACGGCCCGCATCGTGGCTGGAGATCGGCGGCAATGTCAGTCACACCGACGGCGATTACAAGCACTACACCTACTCGCCTTTCGTGCCGACAGTGGCCTGTAACGGGCTGGTGCAGCCGGGTGGCGTGGCGGACGCAAGCTGCGTGCGCTTCGCTTACCTGATCCCGTGGATCTACAGCGTCCATGCCAATATCACGCTGCCCTTGCCCAAGGATCTGGGCGAGTTGAACTTCTTCGCAAACTACTCGCATCAGGCAAGCCAGAGCCTCGAAACGCATCAGTTGCCACAGTTCCAGCCGGGGGCGATCCTGCAGCCTTACGGCGTGCTCAACCTCTCGCTCGACTGGCGCAATGTGGGCGGCAGCAACTTCGACCTGGGCCTGTTCATGAACAACGCGACCGACAACCTCTATCGCGTCGGCAATCAGCCGCAGAACTTCCAGATCGGCGGCCTGCTGACCTCGGCCTCGATGTACGGAGAGCCGCGCATGTACGGTCTGAAGCTGCGCTACAGCTTCGACAACTGATCCGCCGCGATCAGGATGAAGGCCGGGGGGGCAGATGCGCCCCCGGCCTTTCCTGTCATTCCGCTGCGATGGCGGTGGGCTGCTGGGCGCGGAAGTGCGGGATCACATGCTCGCCGATGTTGCGGATGGTCTCCATGATCTTCTCGTGCGGGATGCCGCCCATCTGCACGAGGAACAGGATTTCGTCCGCCCCCGCGTCGAACAGTTGCGAGACGTAGCGGATGCAGTCTTCCGCCGTGCCGTAGGCGTCCTCGTGGTGCTCGTAGGACACCGTATGGTGCGAGGCGACCTCGATCTTCTCCTCGGAAAGCCACGCCACGACCTGCTCCTTGTCACGCTGCAGCAGTTCAGCCTGCTCGTCTCCGGTAAGGTCTTCGATCGTCGGCTTGGGGCCGCCTGCATACCAGTGCGCGAGCGATTCCACGAAGAAGCGCTGGCCGCGAAGACCGATGCGGCGGGCTTCCTCGCGGTCGGACAGGACGAGGGCGGGGCACAGCGCGGCAAGGTGCTCGGTCGGGCGGAAACCGACCTGGTCCTCGGCCTTGCGCTCCGCGAAAGCCTGCCGGTAGATCGCGTTCTTTTCGGCGATGTCGGACGGCCCGGCGAAGCCGAGCACCAGCCCGCCGATCCCCCGCGACCCCGCCATGCGCAGCGCATCGGCGCGGGTGCAGGCCATGTAGAGCGGCGGGTGCGGTGTCTGCACCGGGCTGGGATGGATCGGGCGCTTCGGGATCTGTACGTAAGTGCCCTCGTGCTCCACTTCGCCGTCGCGCAGGATCTTCGGGATCAGGTACATGCTCTCGTCGATCATCGGCTGCAGGGCATTGAGATCGTAGCCGAACGTCCCAGCCTCCTGCTGCGTGCCGCCCTTGCCCATGCCGAAGTGGACGCGCCCGTTTGACAGGATGTCGAGCGTCGCGATGCGCTCTGCCACCTTGACCGGGTGGTTCATTGCCGGCGGCAGGCAGACGACGCCGTGGCCGATGCCGATGCGGCTGGTGCGCCCGGCAAGGTAGGCAAGGAACGTCTCGGGCGCGGACATGTGCGCGTACTGTGTCAGCGCGGTATGCTCGACCGCCCAGATGGTGTCGAAGCCCATCTCTTCGGCGAGGATAGACTGCTCGACGATTTCACGGAACACGCGCTGCTCCGCCTCGCGCGAGGTGTCGACGGTCTGCGCCTCATAGATGATCGAGAATTTCATGCCGGCTCTCTCCACTCTTGTTGTGTGGGGAGAGAGTGCGCGGTCGCGGCGGCGGCCACATCGTCCAATTGGACTAGGTTCAGGCGATCCCGGCGACGCTGGCGCGCAGCAGGTTGACCAGTTCGGCCTGCCGGTGGACGCCGCACTTGGCGAAGATCGCCCGCAAGTGCGCGCGGCCGGTGTTGTAGCTGATAGACAGCGCCTGCGCCGCTTCGTGCAGGCTGAGCCCGCCTGCCAGCAGGGCCGCGAGTTCCGCCTCGGCCGAAGTCAGCAGGAAGAGATCCTCCAGCGCGGCGGGATCGATCTGCGAGGCGCCGTCGGGGTCGGACACGAACAGTGCGAGCACGGCCCCGCGTGCCGCGAGATAATCGGGCATCGGCACCGCGCGCGCGATGGCGGCGAGCTCTCCGTTCATCGAGGGCATCGGTATCCGGATACGGACGGCGCGGGCCTTTGGCGGCGCAGCCAGCAGCCGGGCGAGTTGCCCGGCGGCAGCGCGATCGTCGAGGGCAAGGTGCCCGCGCACGAGCCGCATGCCGTCGCTATCGGCCAGCAGCCGGTCCGCGACCTGATTGGTCCGCAGTACGCCGCCCTGCCGGTCGAGGATCAGCAGGGCGAAGGCCATCTGCTCGATGGTGCCGCGATAGACGTCGTCTTCTGCCTCAGCGGCGCGCAGTTTGCCGAACAGGCCGGACGCGATGCGGATATGTGGGATCAGCGCCTTAAGCAGCGCGCGAACGTGGTCGTCGAACGGCGGTCGTCCGGCCTCGCGGGTGAGGCGGATGCGGGCTTCCCATCCGGCCATTCCGCGCACGTCGGCACCGATGATCTCGGTGCCGCCGCCGCATTCGAGATAGGCGCGGAACTCCGGCGTGACCCGCTCCGGCGTGACGAATTCGGCGAAGCGCGTAACCTCGCCCTCTGGCAGTCCGGTGAAGGGATCGCTGCCGAAAAGCTCGGAGACATAGGCCTGTGTCTGCTCCCGGTCGGTGCCGGGGCTGACGAACACGCCCGGTCCGCGATAGCCCGGCGCGGCGAGCACGATCACCGCGAAATCCGCCGCCGTCCGCGCGGCCAGTTCACCCAGGAAAATCTCCCAGGGGCAGTCCTGCGCGATGCCGTCGTAAAGCGAGGCGAGGAGTGCGGAAAGCGGCCCCTCGCCCGGGTCAGGCGGGCAGGGCATCCACCGGCGCTCCCCAGCGGATCAGGTGCGCGATGTCGGAGCGCTGTTCGGGCCTGAGTCCCGTCTCCGCAAGGCGCCGCGAACCGATCCGGATGTCGGGCGACAGCGGCATGTTGAGTTCGATCACCCGGTCGTATTCGCTGTGTGCGATCTTGCAGCCGTCCGCTTCGCGGCGATAGCGGTCGCGGTAGATGGCGGTGCCGATGGTATGACGCTGCTCGGCCGTGTCGATGAAGATATCCTCCAGATACCAGATGCCCTCGGCGCTGGTCTCATCGATCAGGGTGATCTCGGGCATGTGACCATGGTGCATGGCGACCACGTCGGAATGGAACGAGTTGGCGAGGAACAGCAGCAGGTTGTCGCGCCCCTCGAACTGCACGCGGTATGTGCCGCCGCGATAGTCGATCGAGACATCGGACGTGAACAGCGTGCCCAGCAGCGCCGCGTCGCCGGTGTCCATGGCGCGAAAGTAGCGGTGCTTGAGGGTCCGAATGTCCTCGAAGGCGGAAAGCTGTTCGAGCGAATAGGCCATGCGCGTGATCCTCTCCGGTGGCTCTTGCAGGCTTGCAGATTCTACGAATCACCCTGCATCGTTGCGCTCAGTGTTGATATATGCGTATCAATAATCCAGATAATTATGCGCAATAACGTATATGTATGGAGAAGGGTGACGGAATGTCGCAGGAATTAGGGGGCAGGCTGCAGCGGCTTGAAGACATTCAGGCGATTCAGGTCGTCAAGTGGCGCTATCTGCGGGCCTGCGACGACAAGAACCCGGAACGCGTGCGCGCCTGCTTCACCGTCGATGCGCTGATCGATTACGAGGGCTTCCCCGTGTTCCGCGAACGTGACGCCTTCGTGCGCGGTTTCGAGAAGATGGGCTGCGTCCCGCACCTGCTCGACATGCACCACGGCCAGAACCCTGTGGTCGAGGTGAACGGCGACACCGCGCGCGGCTGGTTCGACCTGCTGTTCTTCCAGATCGACACCCAGGCCCGCCGCCAGACCCAGCTGGCCATCGCTTACGACGACAGCTTCGTGCGACAGGACGACGGGCAGTGGCTGATCGCGCGCACCGTCTGCCGCCGCCGCTCGATGCTGGTGCGCGAACTGGGCGAGGATGCGCTGGAGCGCGTGATCCTCGCCGCTCGTTCGGACCATCCCGGAGAGGCAGCGCCACCCCGGGGCTGAGGCGGCTTCAGGCGTTGGCGCCGGTCAGCTGACGTCCGGCGATGTAGCCGAAGGTCAGCGCCGGGCCGAGCGTCACGCCTGCGCCCGGATAGCTTTCCCCCATCGACGATGCGGCGTTGTTGCCCGCAGCGAAGAGGCCGGGGATCGGCTTGTCGTTCTCGTCCAGCACGCGGCCATGATCGTCGGTCACGATGCCGCCGTTGGTGCCGATGTCGCCCGCATAGATCGGGATCGCGTAGAACGGGGCCTTGAGGATCGGCGCAAGGCAGGGGTTGGGCTGGACGCGCTGGTCGCCGTACATCTTGTCGTAGGTGTTCGCACCCTTGCCGAATTCGGGGTCCTCACCCTTCACCGCGCCTTCGTTGAAGCGTTGCACGGTCTGCGTCAGCGCTTCTGCGGGCACGCCGATCTTGCGGGCGAGATCGGCGATGCTGCTGGCCTTGCGCATCATCTTGCGCACGCCGCGCGATTGCAGCGCGTCGGGGATCAGCGGCAGCAGCGGCCCCATCGGATACTTGTGCCGGAACACATGGTCGAACACGACCCATGACGGCTGCGTCGAGGCACCCGGCACATCCGCCTCGAACATGGCGCGCCCGGCGTCGTGATAGGACGTCGCCTCGTTCATGTAGCGCTTGCCCGCCTGGTTCACCATGATGCAGCCGGGCAGGGCGCGGTCGACAGTCGAGAGGCGCGCGCGTTCCTCGCCGGGGACGCGGAAGACGGGCGCGGACCAGATCGAATGCATGTTGCGCAGCGCCGCGCCGACCTTTTCGGCGGCGACGATCGAATCCCCGGTATTGTTGATCTGCGAGCCGCTGACAGTGGGGTCGTCCGATACCTTGAGGTAGCGTTTGCGCATCTGCGGGTTGCGCTCGAACCCGCCGGCCGCCAGCACGATGCCCTTGCGCGTGGCGATGGTCATGCGCCTGCCCTCTCGCTCGACCACGGCGCCGACGATCCGGCCATTCTCCTCGCGCACCAGATCGACGAGCGCGGTCTTGAGCCAGAGCGGCACGCCATGCTCCACGGTCGCAATGCGCAGGCCCCCGACCAGCGCATTGCCCAGCGTCAGGTAGCGGTCCTTGGTCGAGTGCAGGCGATGCGGCAGATCGCTGCCGTAGCGCCAGAACATCTTGGCCAGCGTCGTCATCCAGCCCTTGGGCCGGAACAGCAGCGAATAGGTTTCGTCGAAGCGCCAGTTGACGATTCCGAACAGGCTGGCGGCGGGGGAGGCGGCGCGCAGGGTCAGGATTTCCTTGCCCAGCTTGCGGCCGTCCAGCGCGTTGGGCAGGTGCGTGCGGAAGCCTGCTCGGCCGCCGGGCAGTTCGACTCGGTAGTCCGGGTAGGGCATCGGATCGTAGCGCACCGGGGTGCTGGCATGGAGCCAGTCGAGCATCTTGACCGCGCCTTCCAGATAGCCGCGGATCAATGAGTCCGGCACGTTCGGGGCGCTTTGCAGGCGCACGTAGCCGAAGGCTTCCTCGACACTGTCCTGATGACCTGCGGCTAGCGCGGGCGAGCTTGCGGCGATCCAGATGCCGCCGCCCGAGGTCGCCGACGTGCCGCCCCACTTGTCGCCCTTCTCGACGACCAGTACGTCCGCATGGCCCTGTGCGGCCGAGAGCGCCGCTGCGAGGCCGCCTGCGCCCGATCCGATCACCAGCACATCGACCGTGTGATCCCACTGCACCGCCGCCATTCCCAAATCTCCTAACCCATTCGCGCTTTACGTCGCTTGAATGCTGTTCTAAATGCGCAGCACGACATTGCAATGGCTATTTTGATGGCGGTTTGCGTAAAATAGGACTGCACTGTATGTCCGTCATCAGGGCAGGCACGGGAGAGAAGCCGGATGAGCCGCGAACAGGTTTTCGATTATGTCATCGTCGGCGCCGGATCGGCAGGGTGCGTGCTCGCCAACCGGCTATCGGCCGACCCCACGGTGCGGGTCGCGCTGATCGAGGCGGGCGGGCGCGATTCCAGCGTCTTCATCCATGCGCCGGGCGGGCTGCTGCCGATCATGCACCAGGGCTGGTTCCAGTGGATGCACGTCAGCGTTCCGCAGAAGCACGCCGGGGACCGGCTGATGTATACGCCGCGAGGCAAGGTTCTGGGTGGCTCCTCCTCCATCAACGGCATGGTCTACGACCGTGGCGCCGCCGCAGACTATGACGGCTGGCGCCAGCTTGGCAATGAGGGATGGAGCTATGCCGAAGTCCTGCCCTATTTCCGCAAGCTGGAGGATTACCAGCGCGGGGCGGACGCCTATCACGGCACCGGCGGGCCGGTCCATGTCAGCCGTCCAGGCATCGTCCACCCGCTCGCCCGCGCCTTCAGCGAGGCGGCGCAGGCAGCGGGCGTGCCGTACAACGAGGACATGAACGGGGCAGTGCGCGAAGGCGTGGGGCCGACCGACGTGACCGCTTCGCGCGGGCGCCGGTTCAGCGCGGCGCGCGCCTACCTGAAGCCCGCCGCCGGACGCCGGAACCTGACGGTCATCACCGGGGCGCATGTCCGTCGGGTCGTCGTCGAGGGCGGGCGCGCCACGGGCGTGGAGTTCACCCGCAAGGGCCGTGTCGAGCGGGTGCGGGCATCGCGCGAGGTGATCGTTTCGGCAGGGGCGATCCACTCGCCGCATATCCTGATGCTGTCGGGCATCGGCCCGGCCGAGCATCTGGCCGAGCATGGCATCGCGCTCGCCCACGACCTGCCGGGGGTGGGGCAGAACTACCGCGATCACGTTGCCGTCACCGTGAAGCAGGCGTGCACGCAGCCGATCTCGCTGTTCAACTTCTTCCATCCCGTAGTCGCGGCGCGCGCGGTGGTGGACTTCACGCTGTTCCGCAAGGGGCCGCTGGCCGAGCCGCCGATGCAGGTGGTCGCCTATATGCGCACGATGCCCGGCGCCGAGCAGCCCGACATCAAGATTCACTTCTCCATGGCACTCTACGAGGCGCGCGGGCGCGAACTTATCAACCAGCACGGCTATTTCGCGCATATCGACCTGCTGCGGCCCGAAAGCGTGGGCGAGATCAGGCTGGCATCGGCCGACCCGATGCAGCCGCCGCACATCGATCCCAACATCCTCGCGACCGCCAACGACATGGCGATGGGCCGCGCCGCCGTGCGCGCAGTGCGGGACATCTTCGGGCAGGCGCCGTTCGACGACTTGCGCGGGGAAGAACTGGCACCGGGGGCGGCGGTGCAGAGCGATGTCGAACTCGACGACTATCTGCGCGCGAGTGCGATCTCGGACATTCACGCGGTCGGCACCTGTCGCATGGGGCATGATGATCTGGCGGTGGTCGATCCGCGCCTGCGGGTTCGCGGCGTGGCGGGACTGCGGGTGGTGGATGCCTCGGTCATGCCGCGCGTGCCGGGTGGCAATACCAATGTGCCGGTGATGATGGTGGCCGAAAAGGCGGCGGACATGATCCTGGAGGATGCGGCCCGGGTCAGCGCGGCGGCGTGACGGGAAGGTGATCTCTCCCCTTCAGGGGAGAGATACGAAGGCTTGCGAGCTTGCTCGCTAGCCGCAGTCGAGAGGGGCTGTGATCTTGCGCGAGCTCCCCTCTCCCAACCCTCTCCCCGGAAGGGGAGAGGGCTAAGACGGTTCACGCAAACGCCCGGCGTGCGTCGTACTGGCTGGTGGGCAGCACGTCGACGCCGCCCGGCATGAACAGGAACCGTGCGCAGCTTTCCGCCATTTCGCGGGTGTGGCGGGCGAAGCGCTCCTCGTCGCCCACGGCGTCGAAGAAGACGTGGGCGTCGTCCATCGCGTCGGTCGGGAAGCATTCCTCGACGATCGCGGCGTAAGGCAGCGGCCCGGGGATCAGCGGGCGAACGATCAGGTTCTGCACGTATTCGAAATTGGACTGCGTACCCGCGCCGACATGGGTGTGGCTGTCCTGCCAGATGCGGCGCCATTCCTCGTGTTCGAGGTGCGCGGGCTTCTGCAGGAAGCACATCTGCGACCAGCCGTAGGTCCGCTCGCCCGGCGCGGGCGGATGGTCACGGTTGGGAATGATCGCGGATTCGAGCACGAGCCACGCCGCCACGTCCCCCGCCACCGCCTTCAGCGCGGCATCGACGGGATCGCGGAACGGGCTGTGCGAGACTTCGATCCACAGTTGCACCACGGCATCCATCTGCGGATCGGTGCCGAACTGGCGCAGGCCCTCGGCGCGGGTGACTGCGTGGTCCTGATAATTGATCCGCAGCCCCTGCACATTGGGCAGCGCGAGCAGGGCGGGTCTGGCCTCGGCCTCGATCCGGGCATTGAGTGCCTCGCGCGTTTCTCCGGGCCGACGCCAGAGGGCGTAGATGATCTTTTCCATCGGGAGGGCGTCCTTAGCTTAGCGGGAAGGGTCTTCGGCGGCGACCTGCTCGACGTCTTCTGGACCCCAGTAGCCGCGCAGGCTGGTGATGAGGCCCTCGGCGTCGAATGTGCAGACGTCGAGCGAGCGGATCAGCATGCGCTGTCCGGCGGCGCCGTCGAACGTCACGTCGAGCATCAGCGCGGCGGCATTGCCATGCGAGCCGCGAATAGGCGCGACAGGCGTGATCCGCGTGCGCGAGGCGACGGTCTGGGCGAACCACTCGGCGATCTGCGGCCCGGATTTCAGCGCGGTGCCGACCGGATCCTCGATCGTCGCGCCGGGCGCGAAGAGGGCGATCACGCCGTCACGGTCCCCGGCGTTGATGCGGTCGGCATAAGCCTGAAGACCGGCCTTCATCACACCCTGATCGAGCGCCTCGAACGAGAGGTCCAGCGTATCGACGGACATATCCACTCACCCTATAATGCGTATAAATCGCATATCATATCGCTGGATTGACACATGGAAATGCGATTATCAATCGCAAATTGCGTATTTTAGACAAAGGCGGCGAGTCGCGCTTTCAGACGTTCGGCAAGGAAGCGCTCAAATGCCATTTCCAACGTGCCCTGCGGCGTCGCCGCGCGGTGGACCACCCACAGGTCGGTGTTGAAGCGCGGATCGGACGGCGCGCTTCTCTCCAGTGCAGGCGTGGCGCTGCCGACGAAGCGACACAGCCATGCCTCCCCCATACCCGCCGCCACGGCATCCTTGAGCATGACCCAGGAATTGAAGCTGGCCCCGGCTGCATCCGCATTGGCGGCGTTGGCGCTGGTCCAGTGCCGGGGCAGCACCGTCTCCACATCTTCGCCCCAGCCGAGCGCGGGCAAGGGGCCGCTGCCGCGCAGGCGATAGCGCGCCTGCGTCACCGTGCCGACCTGAATCCCGGCGACACGGCGCGGGATCGTGCGTTCGAGCACCACGGCAATGTCGGCGCGGCGCTGGGTGATCGCTTCTATCGGGTCGGTGGCGCCGATCAGTTCGATCCGGCAGTCGGGATGCAGGGCGCGGAAGGCCGCGATCTCGCCTAGGAACTCGCCATGGATACCCGCGCTCCCGGCGAGGCGGATGGTGACGGGGCTGGCCCGCTGCCGGTCGATCGCGGCGACCAGCGCCGCGATCTCCTGCTCCATGCGCGCGGCGGCGTCCAGGACGAGACGGCCCTCCGGGGTCGGTGTCGGGCCGGTGGGATCGAAGCGGAACAGGTTGACGCCCAGCGTCTTCTCAAGCTCGGCGATGTGGCGCCCCACCGTCGTGCGGTTGATGCCGAGGCGCGGCCCTGCCGCGCTGTACGAGCCTGCGCGCACCGCGCCGAGGAAGATCCTGAGAGCATTCCAGTCCACCTGTGCAAATTAGCACAGGCAGTGTGCAAAGCAAGAATGGCCTCCAACCTCCTGACAGGGCGGCTCAGTGGCCTTATACCCGTGAATAACGCGATGCCTTTCAACGGCCGCGACGCAATTCGAGGATGAGGCTATGGCTAAGAGCAGCGAATACGGGCTTGGCGAGTTCGATTTTCCACGCGGCTGGTTCATGATCGCCACTGCGGAAGAGGCCACCACCACACCGGCGGCGATCCGCTATTTCGGGCAGGACATGGTGCTCTATCGGGGCGAGAGCGGCACGCCTTACGTTACCGAGGCTTATTGCCCGCACATGGGCGCGCATCTGGCGAAGAACACCACGTCCTACGTCGTCATGGACGGCGATCAGGTGCAGGGCGAGTCCATCCGCTGCCCGTTCCACGGCTGGCGTTTCGACCCCAGCGGCCAGTGCGACGACATCCCCTATTCCGACTTCATCCCCAAGAAGGCTTGCCTGAAGACCTTCCCGGTGATCGAGCGCGCCGGCATCATCTGGATGTGGCACGATGTCGAAGGACTGGAGCCGGAATTCCCGCTGCCCGAATTCGGCAACCACTACGATGAACCCGGCTGGATCAACTGGCGCATCGACCTGATGGGCGACATCGACATCCACGGCATCGAGATCGTCGACAACATGGCGGACTACGCCCATTTCGTGCCGATCCACGGGGCGAAGGACTTCACGTACTTCGCCAATTCGTTCGAGGACCACGTCGTTCACCAGCACTACAGCGCCGGGCACCGCACGCTGACGGCCAATCCCGAGGACCAGCTGGTGCTCGACACCTGGTATACCGGCCCGTCGATCCTGCAGTCGGAGATGGAGGGCGAATATCCCTCGTTCATCATGATTGCGCATACTCCGATCGAGGACGGCAAGCTGCGCGCCTGGCATGCGCTGATGGTCAAGGTGAACGACGGCGCCGGCAAGATCACCGACGCCGACCGCGCCGCCGCCGCCGCCTATCAGGAGGCGAGCCGCATGGCCTTCGCGCAGGACGTCGAGATCTGGGCCAATAAGCGCGCCTGCATCAACCCGCTGGCGATCCCGAAGGACGGCCCCTACGGCAAGGTCCGCATCTGGTACAAGCAGTTCTACAACCCGCGCGACAAGGCGGACACGATCCGCAGCCGCGTGAACGGCCTTGTCGTCACGCACGACACGAGGCCCTCGGGCATCAAGGCAGCCTGAACGATCTTCCGGGGAGGGAGGGCGCGCACGGGTCAGGTTCGGCCCGTGCGCGTCGTGACAATTCAAAAAGATAGACGGAGAGGTTCATGCGGTTCCACTGCGGAGAGGGCATGACGCCCATTCACAACCTGTTGCCGCTGGCCAAGGCGGTGGAGGCGATGGGTTTCGCCGGTTACATGATCTCCGACAGCCTGATCTATCCCAAGGCGTCGGACACCAAGTACAGCTACACCGACGACGGCGGGCGCGAGTTCCTGGAGAACAAGCCCTTCATCGAGAGCTTCGTGCTGGCGACCGCGCTGCTGACCGCGACCACCACTTTCGAGGCGACCACCAATGTCGTCAAGCTGCCGGTGCGTCCGCCGCTCTATTCCGCGAAGATGGCGGCCTCGATCGCGGCGCTGAGCAGCGGGCGGTTCAACTTCGGCGTCGGCCTCAGCGTCTGGCCGGAGGATTATCAGGTGATGGGCGTGGACTACGCCAAGCGAGGCAATCGTCTGGACGAGTGCATCGCCATCGTACGCGGCCTCATGGACGGCACCTATTTCGAGTACCATGGCGAGTTCTACGATCTCCCGCCGGTGAAGATCAATCCGGTGCCTGAAAAGCCCGTGCCGATCCTGATCGGCGGGCACTCCGATGCGGCGCTGAAGCGGGCGGCCGTGAACGATGGCTTCATGTATGCGGGCGGCGGGATCGAGGAACTGACCGGGCTGGTCGCGAAGATCAATGCATTCCGGCAGGAAGCGGGGACCGCCGACCGCCCGTTCCGCATCTTCGCGACCGAGTTCGGCGAAGTGACGCTTGATCTGGTCCGGCGCATGGAGGATCTGGGCGTCACCGATATCCCGGTGATCTTCCGCAACCTCTACGCGGTGGAGGAAGACCGCCAGCCGCTGCAGGAGAAGATCGATATACACGCGCGCTTTGCGGACACGGTGATTGCGAGGCTCTGACGGGGCATCGGGTGAAGCGTTCGTCATCCCAGCGAAGGCTGGGACCGCTGGCCGTGACCAGTCGAGCCATCGTCAAGGCGTACGAACGTTGGCGCTCAGCAACAGGCTAGCGGTCCCAGCCTTCGCTGGGATGACGGGCTTTCATACGCCACCTTGACATTTATCGCCAAATAGGTTATGTGACCCAGCATCCGATCCGGCGATGATCACGCCGGAAAGGTGTATCGGGTCGGCGTC
>JASGGD010000027.1:0-35597 GCA_047605225.1 Novosphingobium sp. | reverse complement strand
GCCTCGCCCAACCGCGAGACCGAGGCGATGCAGGACGGCTCGGACGCGGTGTCCGACTGGCCGCTGCTCAACGCCCTGCTCAATACGGCAAGCGGCGCGACATGGGTGTCCCTGCACCACGGCGGCGGCGTCGGCATGGGCTTCTCGCAGCATTCGGGCATGGTGATCGTGGCGGACGGAACGCCCGAGGCGGCGGCGCGGCTTGAGCGGGTGTTGTGGAACGACCCCGCCACCGGCGTCATGCGCCACGCCGATGCGGGCTACGACATCGCGCGGGACTGCGCGACGGAGAAGGGGCTCGATCTGCCGGGCATCCTCTGACCCTCCCCCCTGCTCGTCATTGCGAGCGTAGCGAAGCAATCCAGGGCCGCGTAAACCACCCTGGATTGCTTCGTCGGCTTCGCCTCCTCGCAATGACGAATGTGTTTTCGTGAGTATCCGCCCATGACCATCGCCCGCATCATCCTCGCCGCCGACTGCCCCGAGGTTCCGTGGAAGAACGGCGGCGGCACCACGCGCGAGATCGCCGTCTTTCCGCCGGGCGCAGGAATGGAAGACTTCCTCTGGCGCCTCAGCATGGCGCGCGTTGAGCAGGCCGGGCCGTTCTCCGCGTTCGAGGGTATCGACCGAACGCTGGCGGTGCTCGAAGGCACACTGCACTTGTGCGGAGCCATCGACGCAGCGCTCGATCCCGCCAGCCCGCCCTTCCCCTTCGACGGCGCGGCGAGCGTCGAGGGAGTCCCGCTGGGCGGGCCGGTGCTCGACCTCAACGCCATGGTCCGGCGCGGCGCCTGCACTTGCGAGATGCACCGCGCTGCCCCCGGCGAAACAGTCACCCCTGCAGGCACGACATTCCTCCTCGCGCTCGAAGCGCAAACACTCGACGACACCGATCTCGGCTACCTCGACTGTGCCCGGATCGACGGTCCGGTTACCCCCGCAGGCCCCGCGATGGTGGTCCGCTTCCTCTCCTGAAAAAAATCTGCACCAGCGCGGAAGGATTTTTCCGCGCCGTGTCTCTTTCATGGCAAACGGGAAATCCGAAAGCCTTGAGGGAGGGTGCCACGCCAGGGGAGGCAGACAAGGAACTTGCGCGGCGACGCCGGACGGCCCACTGGGTCGCGCGCGAGATCGTGCCCCATGAGGCGCGGGTCCGCCGCTGGCTGGCCCGCTCGCGCCTCTCGCCGGAGGACGTGGACGAGGTGATGCAGGAAGCCTACTGCCGGATCGCGATGCTGCCCTCGGTCGACCATATCGACCGGCCGCTGGCCTATATGTTCTCGATCACCCGCAATCTCGTGCTGCGCCGCCTCAAGCGGCGGCAGGTCGTGGTGCTGGAGGCGGTCAGCGAGATCGAGACATGGCAGGACGAAACCCCCTCGCCCGAGGAACAGGCCGCGAGCCGCATGAGCTACGAACGGGTGCTGGCGATCATCGGCCGCCTGCCCGAGCGCTGCCGCCGGGTGGTGGAACTGCGCAAGATCGAAGGCTGGTCCCAGAAGGAAATCGCCGCCCACCTCGGCATGACCGAGAAGGCGGTGGAGAAGCAGGTCTGGACCGGCGTGCGCGCCATCCGCGACGCATGGCTGCAGGCCGAGGCGCAGAGCGAAAACCGCATGCTCGGCACCGATCGCCGGGAGGCGCGGTCATGGTGACGCTCGCAGGCGATCAGGCACGTGACGATGCCGCACGGTTCGTGGCGCGCATGGACGCCGAGGACTGGACCGAGGTCGACGAGGTCGAACTTCAGGCATGGCTAGCGGAAGATCCGCTGCGTCAGGGCCTGCTCCTGCAGGTGCAGGCGCAATGGCTCGCGCTGACGCCCGAGGCTGAAGCGCCCGCCGTGCCGGTCGAGGAAGAAGAGCCCGCGCCCTCCGGCTGGGGCCGGCGCGGCGTGCTGGCGGGGCTGGCGGCATCGGCCGCGCTCGCCTTCGTCGGGCTGCGCTGGAGCCAGAGCCCGGCGGCCTACACGACAAAGCTGGGCGAAATCCGCCGCCTGCCACTGCCGGACGGTTCGGTCATGACGATGAACTCCGGCAGCGAACTGACCGTCACCATGGCCACCAAGATGCGCGAGGTTGAGCTTGCGCAGGGCGAGGCATGGTTCGAGGTCGCCAAGGACGCCCAGCGGCCCTTCGTCGTCGCCGCCGGGAACGTGCGCGTGCGCGCGGTGGGCACGGCCTTCTCGGTGCGGCGGCGCGAAACCGGGGTCGAGATCCTCGTCACCGAGGGCGTCGTGGAGACGTGGGCCGATGGCGACCAGAACCTGCGCATGAAGCTGGAGGCCGGGGACCGAGCGATGCTGAGCGCCCACGCGGTGATCGACTACGAGACCGGCATTTCCTCTTCCGTCGACCGGGCGCTGGCATGGCGTGGTGGGATGATCGACCTCAACGGCCGCACGCTCTACGACGCGGCGGACGAGTTCAACCGCTACAACCAGCGCCAGATCATCATCGCCGACCCGCGCGTCGCCCGCGAGGAGTTCGACGGCCTGTTCCGCGTCAACGATCCGGAAGGTTTCGCCGAAGCGGTCAAGGCCAGCCTCGGCGTATCGCTCGACACCAGCAATCCGAACCTCATTCGGATCGAATGACGAAAATTTTTTGAGATGACGAGAAGGAATATCCGCTCCGGAGACTCTTAAAGGGCACAGGTGAAAAGAAACCTGACGGATCGGGACATTGGGAGGGATAATGAATACTTCGGACATTCGGAGTGCCTTGTTCGCATCATCTGCGATCATGTGCATGGTGGCCTCGCCGGTTCAGGCGGCAGCGCAGACACGGCAGTTCGCGATCGAGGCGCAGCCTGCCGAAACCGCGATCAGCCAGCTTGGCCGCCAGGGCGACATCCAGATCATCGCTGCGCGCCGCCTGACGCACGCCATCCGCACCAATGCGGTACGCGGCGAGATGAGCGTGGACGAGGCGCTGAACCGCCTGCTCGCAGGGACCGGCCTCACCGCTCGTCGCACCGGGCCGGGTTCCTACGCCATCGTCGCCCGTGCCACGCCGCCGATGTCGCCGCGCACCTTGACGCCGACCAGCCTCAGCGCTGCCCCCAGCGTGGTAGTCCCTGTCGCCGCAGCCCAGGCCGCGTCGCCTGCGGCAGAGGCCGCCGCAGCGGATGAGGAACCGGCCACGAACTCGGAAATCCTCGTCACCGGCTTTCGCGGCAGTCTCGCCAAGGCGCAGGATCTGAAGCGCCGCGCGGTCAACCTCACCGAGAGCATCATGGCCGAGGACATGGCCAAGATGCCCGACCTGAACCTCTCGGAATCGATCCAGCGCCTGCCCGGCGTCGCGATCTCCCGCGAAGGCGGTGAAGGCCGCAACATCACCCTGCGCGGCTTCTCGCCGGACTTCACCCGCACGACGCTGAACGGCATGGAAGTGCCTGCCAGCAGCGACGGCCTCGATTCCGGCGGCTTCACCATCAACGCGGGCCGCGCCTTCGACTTCCACGTCTTTGCGTCCGAACTGTTCAACCGCATCGACGTGCAGAAGACCCAGCGCGCCTCGATCGAGGAAGGCGGCATTGCCGGTACGGTCGATCTCTATTCGGCCAAGCCCTTCGACTTCAAGGGCTTCCACGTCGTCGGCTCGGCGCAGGGCGGGTACAACACGATGACCCGCAAGGTCGATCCGCGCGCGACGGTGATGGTGTCCGACACCTTCGCCGACGACCGCATCGGCTTCCTGCTCTCCGCCGCCTACTCAAAGCGCACGGTCTATCAGGAGGGCTTCTCCAGCGTGCGCTGGACATCGCCTTACGTGAACGGCGATAGCTGGGCGGACAGCAACCCCACCGTCACCGGCACGCCCGAGGACTGCGGCGCGGCAGACAGCCTCGACTGCCTCTGGGCGCCGCGCCTGCCGCGCGCCGACTTCTTCGGCAACGACCAGAAGCGCCTCGGCCTGACCGGATCGATCCAGGCCAAGCCGATCGACGGGCTGACCCTCAGCTTCGACGCGCTCTATTCGCAGCTCGACAACGAGCGCTACAACTACAACTCGATGGAGTGGCTGCTGACGCATGGCGAGCCGGGCAACTTCGTCGGCCAGACGCCGCTGTCGTTCACCGTCGCGCCTGACGGCAAGCAACTGGTCGCCGCCGCCTTCGACGACGTGACCTCGTGGTACGAAAGCCGCCACCAGACCTCGACCTCGAAGTTCCGCCAGTTCGTGTTCTCGGGCGACTACGAGGTGACGAGCAACCTCAAGCTAGACGCCATGGTCGGCAAGGCCCGCGACACCGCCGATCGCACCGAACTGCGCTTCTACGCCCGCTCGGTGCCCCACTACTACGCCTACGACTATTCGGGCAGCAAGGACGTGGCGACGGTCGATTACGGAGACTACGATCCCAACGATCCGGACAACTTCATCAGCGCGACGACCCCGTCGAACCGCATCAACAACGTCGTGAAGGACAACTTCACCGCCAAGGCCAACGCGACTTTCACCAAGGGCCGCTTCACCGCGCAGGCGGGCTTCGCCTACAACCGCCGCCTCGTCGGCTATTCCGAAGCACAGGGCGACCTGCCCAACTTCGATCCGTCCGACTACCTGACCAGCTTCCCGATCAGCCATTTCGGCAGCGGCGTCGTCTCGGGCGGGCTGCCGACGTTCGCGGTGATCGATTTCGACGCCATCGCCTCCTCCGGCCTGATCTCGGGCAACTACACCACCAACGTCGCGGCCGGGTGGGAAGTCGTGGAGAAGACCACAGGCGGCTATGGCGAAGTGATGGGCGAGATCGACGTCGGCGCGATGACCCTGCGGCTCGACGGCGGCGTGCGCTGGGTGCGCACCGACGTGGAATCGCGCGCGGTGATCTCGGGCTCGCCGGTCGAGGTGAAGCGGCACTACGACAACTTCCTGCCCTCGTTCAACGCGGCGCTGAACGTGACGCCGGACCTCGTCGCGCGTTTCGCCTATGCCCGTTCGATGACGCGGCCGGGCCTCGCCTCGCTCAACATCGCAGCGCCGGTGTTCGAGTATTCGACCCGCACCGTCAGCAACCTCGGCAACCCGGCGCTCAAGCCCTACCTGTCGAACGACTTCGACCTTGGCGTCGAATGGTACTTCAGCAAGGGCGGACTGATCTCGCTGGGCGTGTTCAAGAAGAACATCATCAGCTCGCTGACGACCTCGGTGGTGCAGCAATCGGTCCCGCAGGAATACTGGGCCGCGATCTATGCCGACCCGCGCTACGACGCATCGTATCAGGCAGACCCGGCAACGACCCAGTACACCTTCTACAGCACCGTCAACTCCTCCGACGGCAACAGCGTGAAGGGGCTGGAGGCGACGCTCAACGTGCCCTTCACCTTCCTGCCGGGTGCGCTGTCGTACTTCGGTATCGCGTCGAACTACACGCATGTCTCGGCCCGCGATTCCACGGGGTTGTCGCCCAATTCGTACAACTTCACGGCCTATTATGACACCGGTGACCTCGGCCTGCGCGTCTCGGTCAACAAGCGCGACGACTACCTGCTGAGCCAGCCGGGCGGCAACGGCCACGTGCAGGAGCGCAAGTACGGCCCGACGCAAGTGGACATCTCGGCCTACTACAACCTGACCAAGCGGATCAGCCTCAACATCCAGGGCATCAACGTCACCAACGAGAAGGAACGCATCTACGGCACCGGCGACGGAACTCAGTATCTGGTGCGCGAATACTCCAAGACCGGCGCGCAGTGGTTCGTGGGCGCCCGCTACCAGTTCTGATACCTTGAGGGACCGCTGCCCAATACCCCTCGGGCGGCGGTCTCCTTTTTCGTTTGACGGGAGTGAGATAGAGTGCCGGGTTCAAGCAAGTTCGCATGTGCGCTGGCCCTCGCCGCCATGCTCCTGCCGGGCCATGCCCCGGCGCGCGAGGTGGACGACAGCTACACGATCGGCCAGCGCTTCGCGCAATACCGCGATAAGTTTCCCGGCATCGCCTGGCCTGCCGTGACGTGGACCGAGGGGCAGTCGGTGCTGTTCGACCGGCCCTACAAGAACACCGGCGCCCGCGATCTGCACATTGACGTCTTCCGCCCCTCCGCAGGCGCGAACCGGCGGGGCATAATACTCGTCCACGGCGGAGGCTGGCGTGCGGGTGCGAAGACGCATTTCTATGCACTGGCCAACCTGCTGGCCCAGCGCGGATACACCGTGTTCCTCCCCGAGTTCCGTCTATCCGTCGAGGCCACCTATCCGGCAGGCATGATCGACATCGGCGACGCTCTGGCATGGGCACGCGCTCACGCGGCGGAGTTCGACGTCGATCCGGTCCGTATCGCCGTGGGCGGCGCTTCCTCCGGCGGGCAGATGGCCTCGCTGCTCGCCTACGCCGGGCCTTCTGGCCTGTTCGGTCCGGGCAAGGAACGCACTGCCGCCGCGCTGATCGACCTCGACGGCGTGCTGGACTTCACCACCCCCCAGGCGCTGCAGTTCGAGAATGCCGCCGGGGACGCCTCCCCCGCCGGCCGCTGGCTCGGCGGCTCGTACGAACATGCCGCCGCGCGCTGGAAGGAAGCGAGCGCCGCCAGCCATCTCGACGCACATTCGCCCCCGACGCTGATCGTCAGCAGCGGCATACCGCGCTTCACCGAAGGCAAAGCCGCTGTCCTCGCCGCGCTCGATCGCCATGACATCCCCCATCGCTTCTTCGCCTTCGAGAACGCCCCCCACGACTTCTGGCTGTTCGAACCATGGCTGCCCCGCGTCGCCGACCAGATCGACGGCTTCCTCAAAACCCTAGAACCGGCGTCAGGGAGCGCATCCAGATGATCCGCAGGCTTGCGTTCACATTGGCAGCGATGCTGTCCACCGGAACCGCGCTGGCGGCACCGACCGAGTACCTCGTGCAGCCAAAGTGCGGGAACGAGGCGGCGCCGTGCTACACCGCGATCCAGAGCGCGCTCGACGCAGCGGCGCGCGACCAGTCGGGTGAGTGGATCACCATCCGCTTGGCGCCGGGCGACTATGCCGAGAAGCCGGTAATCTCACGCAATCGCCTGCGCCTGATCGGCAGCGGCGCGCAGCGCACGCGGGTGCACTTCGGCGCCGTCGCCCAGACCGCGAAAGGCTGGCACCGCGATGGCTGGGGCACCCCCGGCTCGGCGACGCTGATGGTGGACGCACAGGATGTGGTGATCCGCGACCTGACGATCGAGAACACCTTCGACTACCTCGCAAACGACCGTCACCCGCAAGGCAGCGCGGAGCGGATCGCCAACCCGCAGGCGGTAGCCCTGCTCCTCGACGTGCATAGCGATCGCGTGCTCGTCGATCGCGCGGCGGTGCTCGGCTATCAGGATACGCTGTTCGCCAACGGCGACCGCGCTCTGGTGCGTCGCAGCCTGATCGCGGGCAACATCGACTTCATCTTCGGCAACGGGCAACTGCTGATCGAGGACAGCGAGATCCGCACGCGCCCGCGCAGCGAGCCTTACGTTCCGGGCGAGTTCCAGTCCTTCATCGCGGCGCCTTCCACCCAGCTGTCGCAGGCGCACGGCATCGTCATCTACCGCTCGCGCCTCACCCGCGAGGCGGGAGTGCCCGACGGCGCCGTGGCGCTCGCGCGGCCGTGGCATCCGACGACGCGCTTCGCCGACGGCCGCTATGCCGACCCCGGCGCTGTTGGACAGGCGATTTTCATCGACTGCTTCATGGATCGGCACATCCACCCAGACCACTGGACGACGATGAACGGCACTGCCCGCAGCGGCGCCGTGACCGACGTGTTCCGCCCGCAGGATTCCCGGTTCTGGGAGACAGGCTCGCATGGCCCGGGCGCGAAGGCGCGGGACATCGGCATGAAATGGCGCGAAACCGCCAGCATCGCGGAAATCCGGCGCGAGTTTTTCGCCGGGTGGAATTTGCAGGACCAGGCGCTTCCAGCCAGCGCCGGAATGAAGTCAAAGCGGCTGCGCAAGGCGGGACCGAAGACAGAAAATTAACCATTGTCCGCCAGACTACCTCCCGGCTGATCAGGGCCGGGAGCCAATGACCGCTTTACAGAATACAATTCTCGAGATGATCGCCAAGGGCGAGACACTGGCCGAAACGGCCGAGCGGCTGTGCCTTGAAGTCGAGCGCCTTGTTCCCGGCGTACTCTGTTCGGTCGTGACGGTGGATGCCCTTGGCCGCCTGCGCACTCTCGCCGCACCGGGACTGCCGCAAGGCTTCTGCACCGCTCTCGACGGATTGCGGATCGGGCCGGAAGTGGGCACTTGCGGCACCGCCGCCCATCGCGGGCAGGAGATCACCACCCCCGACATTTCGACCGACCCGCGCTGGAGCGACTTTCGGCATATCGTCCTGCCTCTGGGCATCAGGGCCTGCTGGTCGCACCCGATCTTCGACGCGCGGCACCGGGCTGTCGCGACTTTCGCGTTCTACTATAGCGAGAAGCGCGGCCCTTCGCAGGTTGAGCGGGATATCGTTCAGCAGTGCATCCACTTGTGTTCGATCGCGCTCGACCGGCACAAGCGGGTGGTCGAATACGAACGACGCGCCAATACCGATGCGCTCACCGGCCTTGCCAATCGCGGCGCGTTCAACGCCGCCCTCCACCGCCTGGATGGCGCCGAGCCAGGTAGCTGGGCGCTGTTTCTGCTCGACCTCGACAACCTCAAGTTCGTCAACGACACCTTCGGCCACCGCGCGGGCGACCTTCTGCTGCAGCAAGTGTCTGACCGCCTGACGATCGCCGCCTTTCCGGACCGCGCCTACCGCATCGGCGGGGACGAATTCGCCATCGTGGTGGAGAGCGAGGCGGCACTGCGCGATCTGGAACGCACCGCGCAGGCGTATCTCGACGAAATCTCCTCGACCGCCAACTGCGGCGGGCATGTGGTTTCCCCCGGCGCAACCATCGGGCTTGCCGAATGCTCCCTCGCCGACACCACGGCCGAACAGGTGCGCCAAAACGCCGACTTCGCGCTCTATCACGCCAAGGAGACGGGGCGCGGCGGCTTCGTGCGCTACTGGCCGGGCATCGGCAGCCGCATGACCCAGCGCCTCACCGCGATCCGCGACGTCAACGCCGCCTTGCGCGAAAACCGGATCGAGGCGCATTACCAGCCCGTCGTCGATATCCGCAGCGGCGAAGTGATCGGCTTGGAGGCGCTCTGCCGGATGCGGATCGGCGATCGGGTCGTGCCTGCCGCCTCGTTCCACGAGGCGACGACCGACAGCCAGATCGCCAGCGCCCTCACCCAGCGCATGATGGCCTCCGTGGCGCGCGACATCGGGGAATGGCTGGCCGCGGGCATCGCGGTGCCTCAGGTCAGCATCAACGTCTCCTCCGCCGACTTCCACGGCGCCTCCATCTACGGGCTGCTGAGCGATACCTTCGAACGCGAAGGCGTACCGCTATCTCACGTCAGCCTGGAAGTGACCGAGTCCGTTTACATGGACGAGGCGGGTGTCGTGCGCCGGTCGGTCGAGGCCCTGCGCGCCAAGGGGCTCAAAGTGGCACTCGATGATTTCGGCACCGGCTACGCCTCGCTCACCCATCTGATGAGCGTGCCGGTTGACTACATCAAGATCGACAAGTCCTTCGTCGATCGCATCGTTTCCCACGCACCCAGCCAGATCATCGTCGAGGGCATCATCGACATTGCCACCAAGCTGGGCATCCAGGTCGTCGCCGAAGGAATCGAAACCGCCGGACAAGCAAGGAAGCTCATGGCGCTTGGCTGCACGCTCGGCCAAGGCTTCCTCTATTCCCGCGCAGTGCCGAGCGACGCGGCCGCTGTCCTGATGGCAGCACATACGGGCACACGGCAGGCCACATTGGCGGCAACCCGGTTACAATAGTGAAATATACGAAATCTGGCGGGATTTCGACAAGGCTTTAACCAAAAAATAGCCATAGTTTCGTAAGCGGTGGCCATGTTTTCTTTAACGGTAAATCGTCGTTTCGATTCGCGTGCCGATCCACGCAGTGAACGCGCGCGTGCCGAAGGCCGCTTTCGTGATTTTCTTCCCGCTGCCGGACTGCTCGCAGCCGGGCTCGTCGGGCTGACCGCAAGCTGGCTACTGTCCGGCACGCAGTCGGGCCAGTACCTCGTGGTGACCGCGCCGACCTCGTCGCTGGTGGACAGCGTCAATCTGGTCACCCATGCCGGCGGCCGCCTTGCCGCCACCAGTTCGCTGCCCAACGTCGTCATCGCCGGGTCGTCGCAGGCCGACTTCGCCGCGTCGATGCGCAAGGCGGGCGCATGGCTCGCCGTTTCCGTTCCGGCCGTCGCGGGATGCGGCGCCCCTTCCTCGCAGGAGCAGACCTCTTGAACGTCGAACTCGACCAGTTGCGCCGCAAGTCCGGCCGCCTGCTCCTGGCGCTCTTCTGGGCGCATGTGCCGCTCTTTGCCGTCGTCGCGCTCATGACCGGGCATAGCCCGCTGGCAGCGGCGCTGGCCGGGGCCGTCGTCGCGGGAAGCTATCACCTGATGTGGCTGCGGCACGGCATCGCGCCCGCCACGCGCTATCTCTCCGCCGTCGCGCTGATGGCGGAGCCCGCGATCCTGCTCGTCCTGCTGCGCGGCCATGCGTGGCAGATGGACATGCACATGTACTTCTTCGCCATGCTGACGCTGACCATCGGCTGGTGCGACCGCCGCGCCGTGCTGGTCGCCGCGACCGCCGTGGCCCTGCACCACCTGCTTCTGCTCTACCTGCTGCCCTCGGTCGTCTTCGCGGGCGGCGGCAACCTCGGCCGCGTGGTGCTCCATGCCGTCATCGTCATCTTCCAGGCGAGCGTGCTGGTGCTGCTGAGCGACCAGCTGGTCGAATCCTTCGCCCTGCGCGAACGCACCCGCGAGGCGGAAGAGGCGAGCCGCGCCAAGAGCATGTTCCTGGCCAACATGAGCCACGAGATCCGTACGCCGATGAACGCGATCCTCGGCTTCTGCCACCTGATCGGCCGCACCGACCTCGACCCGAAGCAGAAGGACTACGTCGCCAAGATCGGGCAGGCGGGCATGTCGCTGCTGCGCCTGATCAACGACATCCTCGACTTTTCCAAGAACGAGGCGGGCAAGCTGACGCTGGAGGCCAACCCCTTCGACGTGCGCAACGCCATCGCCAACCAGCTGCAGCTCGTCGCGGGAGACGCCGAGGCCAAGCGCGTTCGCGTCACCTCCGAGGTGTCCCGCGCCCTGCCCCATCGCCTGATGGGCGACGAGTTGCGCTTCAACCAGGTCTTGCTCAACCTCGTCAGCAACGCAGTCAAGTTCTCCGAGAACGGCAGCGTCACCATCGCCCTCGACATCGTCGAGGAGGCTGAGGACCAGCTCACCCTCGAACTGCAGGTCCGCGATACCGGCATCGGCATGAACGCCGAGCAGCAGGCGGCGCTGTTCCAATCCTTCACGCAGGCGGACAGTTCCACCACGCGGCGCTTTGGCGGCACCGGCCTCGGCCTTGCGATCTGCCGCCAGATCGTCGAGCAGATGGGGGGCTCGATCCGCGTCGAGAGTGCGCCCGGACAGGGCAGCAATTTCATCGCCCGCATGCAGATGGCGCGCGAGGATGAGAAGGCCGCGCTCGAACCCGCCGTTCCCGCGCAGCTTCACGCCCTGCGCGTGCTTGCCGCCGACGACAACGCGGCGTCGCGGCAGGTCCTGCAGGATATCTTCGCTGGTTGGGAAATCCCGCTCGATCTGGTCGCCTCGGGGGACGAGGCACTCAGCGCCATTCGCGGCGCGGACGAGGCGGGGCAAGCGTATGATCTGGTGCTGCTCGACTGGAAGATGCCCGGCATGAACGGCCTTCAGACGGTCGAAGCGATGCAGGACATGGAGCATTCTTCGCCCCTCCCCCGCGTGCTGATCGTCACCGCTTACGGCGCCGACAGACTGCTGCCCGGCGGCACGCCCGCCCACGTCGCCGCAGTGCTGACCAAGCCGATCGCGCCGCGCGCCCTGCTCGAAACGATCATAGAGGTTGCCTCGCAGGACGCCGGACCGGCCGCAGACGCCATTCCGGAAGCCGCGCCGACTGTCGCCGCCCGATTCCAGGGCGCCCGCGTGCTGCTGGTCGAGGACAACGAGATCAACCGCGAGATCGCCATCGAGCTACTGGTGCAGGCCGGTCTCGTCGTCGATCAGGCGGAGAACGGCCGCATCGGCTGCGATCGCGTGCAGGCCGCCAAGGGCAATTACGCCGCCGTGCTCATGGACGTGCAGATGCCGGAAATGGACGGCATCGCCGCAACCCGCCTGATCCGCGAGACGTGGTCGGCCGATCGCCTGCCGATCATCGCCATGACCGCTCATGCCCACGAAGAGGAGCGCCAGCGCTGCTTCAATGCGGGAATGAACGACCATATTTCCAAGCCGGTCGATCCGGCAGGGCTGATGCGCACGCTGGAACGCTGGCTGAAACCGGTAGCGGCTGCTCCCGTCACACCCGGCCCCGTTCCGGCCCCGGTCCCCGTCGCAGCCAAGGCGCCGGTGCAGGACGCAGTCCTGCCCGAGCACTTGCCTCCCTTCGATCTGCGCGCCGCCCTGCTGCGCGTGAACGGCAAGGCCTCGCTGCTGCGCAAGCTGATCATCACCTTCGGCGAGACTTACGCAAGCGTCGGTCAGGACTTGCGCACGCATATCGCTGGCGGCCTGCTCGCGGATGCACGGCGCCTTGCCCATAGCCTCAAGGGGGTCGCGGGATCGCTCGAACTGCCGCAAATCCAGCGTTCCGCCGCAGAGATCGAGCGGATGCTGGCGGATGGCGATGCCCTGCAGGCGCAAGCGGCGATCGCCGATCTCGACGCGCTGCTCGCCCCGGCGATCGCCGCCGCGCGCAGCCTCACTGCGAGCCGCACGGTCGTCGCACCCGTCGCCGAAGCGGACCGCGACATGAGCGCGGCGGCGGTGGCGAAGGACGAACTGCGCGCGCTTCTGCGCCGCCGCAGCCTTGGCGCGCGCGCCAGCTTCGGCCGCTATGCCGCAGCGGTCGGCCTCAGCGAGGACGAACGCGCCGCGCATCCGGTCAACCGGGCGCTGGAAAAACTCGACTACGACACGGCAATCGAACTGCTCGACGCGGATGAGCCCGCTGCCGAGACGGTGGGCAAGGCAGGAGCAGCCGCATGAGCAGGGGTACGATCCTCATCGTCGACGACGAGGTTTCCAACATCGAGATCATGAACGCGGTGCTGGAGGACGACTACGAAGTCCTGTTCTCCACCTCCGGCCAGCAGGCGCTGGACACGGCACGGGCGACCCCGCCCGACCTGATCCTGCTCGATGTGCTGATGCCGGGGATCGACGGTTTCGAGGTCTGCCGCCAGATCAAGGCCGACCCGGAGCTTGCCGATATTCCGGTGATCTTCACCACCGGCCTTGGCGATACCGATCACGAGATGCGCGGCCTGTCGCTCGGGGCGATCGACTATGTGACCAAGCCGATCCAGCCCGCGATCCTGCGCGCGCGGGTGGGCAACCACATCGAACTCAAGCGTCTGCGCGACCAACTGGCGAACCTTGCGGTAACCGACGCGCTCACGGGCCTCAGCAACCGCCGTCAGTTGGAGCAGGCGCTGCAGGCCGAAGTGGGGCGCCTCGGCCGGACCGGCGACTGGCTGACGGTCATCATGATCGACATCGACTTCTTCAAACAGTTCAACGACACATACGGCCATCCGGCCGGAGACCGCTGCATCGTCATGGTCGGCGCCGCCCTCACCCGCGCGGTCAAGCGTGCTTCCGACCTTCCGGCCCGCTATGGCGGCGAGGAATTCGCCTGCATCCTGCCGGGTGCCGACCCAGACGGCGCGGCACTGGTGGCGCAGGAGATCAGCCTGCACGTGCAGTCACTCAACATCCCGCACGAACGCTCGCAGATCAGCCCCTTCATCACCGTCAGCATCGGCGTGGCCAGCGCGCGCTGTCTGCCCGACATGACGCCGGAAATGTGGATGAAGGAAGCCGACCGCCAGCTTTACCGCAGCAAGCAGGAAGGCCGCAACCGCGTGACCGCCATCGAATTCGGCGCGGTCGCGGGCAGTCTGCCGGGGTAAGTGCCCCTCAGATCCGGAGGAACGGGTCGCTGCGGTCGTTCAGCGGCTCGCAACCGTCCTCGGTAATCAGCCACAAGTCTTCGAGGTGGACATTGCCGCTGGCGTCGAGGTGCAGGACGGGGCAATCGACGCTGACGACCATGTTCGCCTCGATGCGGTGGTCGTCCTTGTCGAAGTTCAACGCACCGCCCCTGAACGCCTCGTCGGTGTGGAACAGGCCGACGCTGTGCGTGGCGCAGGAGACCGCGACATCGTATCCGGCGTACGCGACGGCCTCATGCCCGATGCGGCGCACGTCGGAATAGAGCAGGCCGGGTCGCAGTTCGCGCGCGATGGCGTCGTTGGCGCAGACCGCTGCCTCCACCATGCGCATGACGATGGGATCGGGCTCGCCGACGAAGACCGTGCGGCCGTAGTCGCCATGGTATCCGGCATAGTGGCTGACGGCATCGATCTGGAAACTGCGGCCATCGCGGATGACGCCGTCGCGGCGGCGCATCGCCATGCTGTCGGTCGAGACGAACAATGGCACGCCGCCCCGCCGTCCGGTCTCGGCGAAAAAGGCGAGGCGCAGGTCCTCGTACGTCGATCCTGCATGCATCGACAGGATCGCGGCGCGCGCGGCTTCGGCGTTGGTCGCGGCGGCATGGCGCATCAGGGCGATTTCCGCAGGCGACTTGATCATCCGGATACGGCGCAGCAGCGGTTCGGCGGGAGTGCACGGACCGGTCAGCCCAAGTGCAGCGGCCGCATTCAACGTATCGACGGCAACGCTGCTTCCATGAAGAGCGACCGCCGCCTTCAGGGCAGCCGCCGCATTGGGATAGGCGGGCCTGCGGGAAAGTACCCCCAGCGTAGCGGTCCGGCTGATCCTATCGAGCGGATCGGGTTGCCCGCCGGGCGGCTCGTCGAGGAAGACAGGCGGAGCGGCATCGCCCTCCAGCCCGTCGGGCGCGGTGTAGAGGAAGATGTCGAGCGGGCCACCCTCGGCCGGGTCCTCGACGTCGTGGAGGTAGTGGATGAACTGGCTGGTGATGAGGATCACCGGCTGATCGGCCGCCGCCGGGACGACCGCCAGCGCCGCGCCGGACTGGCCCATCAGCACCATCTGCGGCCAGAACCCGGTCGCGTGGTAGATGTTGGTCGGGTCGGACAGGACCAGCGCCGACACGCCTTGCTCGGTGAGCACACGTTCGGCGACGGCACGGTTCATCAAAGGCGCAAGCGCGGGCATGGAGCAGTCGTTTCCTTGAGGCACGGATAAAGGCGCGGCGCCGTCAGCCGACGTGCCGCGCGCAGGACGGCGTTTTACGGCTCACCAGATTTCGGGACGGGACCGCAGGCCGGGATCGAGGTCGAAGGTATTGGCGGGAACGGTGAGCCCCAGGTTCTCGCGCAGGGTCGTGCCTTCGTATTCCTTGCGGAAGTGGCCGCGATCCTGAAGGATCGGGACGACGTGCTCGACGAAGTCCTCCAGCCCGCCCGGCAGGAACGGCGCGGAGATGACGAAGCCGTCGGCAGCGCCCTGCGTCTCCCATTCGATGAGTGTCTCGGCGACGTCCTCAGCGGTGCCGACGATAGTGTGTCCGGTACGCCCGGCGGCGACCCGGCGCGCCAGTTCGCGTACCGGCAGGCCCTGACGCTCCGCCAGTTCGAGCACCCGGTCGCGCGTGGAATTCTGCCCCGCCAGCGCCGCTTCGGGCAGCGGCGGCAGCGGACCGTCCGGGTCCGCCTGCGACAGGTCGATGTTGCCGAGCAGCCCTTCGAGCTTGGAGATGGCGATCTCGGCCGGGATCAGGTCATCCAGTTCGCGTTTCAGGTCTTCCGCCTCGGCGCGGGTGCGACCGATGACCGGGGTGACGGCAGGCATGATCTTGAGGCCGTCCGGCGTCCGGCCGAACTCGGCCAGTTGCGCGTGCATCGCGGAGCGGAAGGCCCGCGCCGTCTCGATCGTCGGGTGCGAGGTGAAGATGACCTCGGCGGTTGCCGCGGCGAAGCGCTGCCCGGTGGCAGAGGCGCCCGCCTGCACCAGCACCGGATGCCCCTGCGGCGGACGCGGTACGGTCAGCGGCCCGGCGACCTTGAAGTTCTCGCCCGCATGATCGACGCCGCTGATGCGTGAGGGGTCCGTGTAACGCCCGCTCGCCTTGTCGGCGACGACGGCGCCCTCCTGCCAACTGTCCCACAGCTTGCGCGCCACCGCCACGAACTCCTCCGCGCGGGCATAGCGGTCGCCGTGGGCGAGATGGCTGTCGAAGCCGTAGTTGTGCGCCTCGTTTTCCATCGTCGAGGTCACGATGTTCCAGCCCGCGCGGCCACGGCTCATGTGATCCAGCGAGGCGAAGCGGCGCGCCAGATCGTAAGGGTGGTTGTAAGTGGTGGATGCCGTACCGATCAGGCCGAGACGGTTCGTTTCCGCCGCGATGATCGCCAGCACGACGAGCGGGTCGAGCTTGGGCGTCTCCAGCCCGGCGAAGACCGAGGCGCCCCGAACCGGATGGTAGCCGAGGTAGTCGGCCAGGAAGACGCCGTCGAACAGTCCCTTCTCCGCTGTGCGACCAAGTGCGCGGAAATAGTCGGCGTCGCACAGCGCATTGTCGGCGGCGCGGGCATGGCGCCATCCGGCGATGTGGCCACCGGTCTGCATCAGGAACGCAAGCAGTTTCATGACGTCTTTCGCGCCTCGCCTCGAAGAATTGAGCCTGTCGGGGATCACCCTCGTCGGGAACGGCGGCCGCAGCCAGCCTTGCCCCCTGACATGTCCGGATAACGAGCACGACTTGCCCGCCCACGCTAATCAGGATTCCTTGGAGGTGATAAGGGGTTCTGATTTCCGGCGCGAAAAAAACCGGTGTTAGCTTGCACTCATCAAGCGGCGATTTGATGACAGCCAAGCCGTCCAGTGCTCGATGCAATGCTTAATAACGAAACACGATAAAAGTTTCACGCAGGAAGAACGATCTCAAAACTCAGACCAATAACGGTCAGGGATCGAAATGGGGAAAGCAATCATGACCAGCACGTCGGCGCTACGTCGCGCCGTTCTTTTGTCCTGCACGTCGATGATCGTCGCCGCAGGCCTTTCGACTACCGCGAACGCGCAGGACACCGCCGACACGACGGCGAGTGCGCCCGGCGACATCGTCGTGACTGCCCGCAAGCGCGGCGAGGACATTCTCAAGACCCCGATCTCGGTCACCGCCCTGACCGGCGAGGACATGCAGAAGCGCGGCGTACAGTCGGTCACCGACCTTGCCGCGTTCACGCCGAGCATGAAGATCGTGTCGAGTTCGTCGGGCCGCAACGACCGCTCGTTCCAGCAGGTCATCATTCGCGGCTTCACCCCGTCGAGCGCCTCGGTCCAGACCGCCTCGATGTTCATCGACGGCGTGCCGGTCTCCACCGCCACCGCGATCCAGACGATCTCCGATCCCGAGCGTATCGAAGTGCTCAAGGGGCCGCAGAGCGCCTATTTCGGCCGCCAGACTTTCGCCGGTGCCGTCAACGTCGTCACCAAGTCCACGCCCGACCGCCTCGAAGGCAGCTTCTCGGGCATGATCGGCACGCGCGACAATCATGACATCCAGGCCTCCATCGGTGCGCCGCTGATCGAGGGCCTCGTCGGCTTCCGCGCGACCGTGCAGGAGATGGCCAAGGGCGGTTCGTGGAAGAACCAGGGCGTACCCGGCCAGACGCTCGGCGACCAGCGCACCCGCGCCGCGACGCTGGCGATGGAGTTCACGCCCGCCTCGAACCTGAAGGCCAAGGCCTTCGCGATGATCTCGAAGAACAACGACGGTCCCAACGCGACCGGCCTGCTGGCGGCGCACGCCGTCACCAACCCGTCGGACGGCGCGGTGATCGTGCCGGATTCGTCGAACTGCGCCTTCGGCAACAACCGCTACTTCTGCGGCACCCTGCCCGGCCTGCCTGCCGGTGCGCCTTCGATGAACACGGTCAACACGCCCTTCATCAAGGACTTCCTCGCCAACCCGAAGGGCCGCCTGATCGATCCCGAGGACGGCGTCCAGGGCTACGGCCTGCGCAGCCGCTTCTACCACCTGCACTTCAACGTCGACTGGGAAGTCGGCAGCGGCGTCACGCTGTCCTCGCTCACCGGCTACAACAACGAGCGCCGCAGCCAGCTCTCGGACCTCGACCTCTATTACAACACCACCGCGCCGAACTCGACCAACGCGGTCGGCACCGCGCCCGGAGCCCCGAGCTACTTCGACTATCCGTACCTCGTCGAAGCCAAAAGCAAGGACTTCTCACAGGAACTTCGCGCAAGTTATGATGATGGCGGGCCGTTCACCGCTACGCTCGGCGGCAGCTACCTGAACGCGACGTTCCAGGGCGGCGGCGGCGGCAACAACGGCGCGCTCGGCATCAGCCAGTTCAGCGTCGTCTCGGGCAAGACCCGCAACCGCACCTTCGGCGCCTTCTTCGGCCTCGGCTACAAGGTGACGCCGGATCTCAGCATCAACTTCGACGGTCGCTACCAGATCGACACGATGTACGCCTATGCCCGTCCGGGCGGCCAGACCATCGCCTCGGCCGCCTTCGCGACGCCCGGCTTCTACGAGGAAGGCTCGGTCCTCGCCAAGCAGACCTACAAGAATTTCACCCCGCGTGTGATCGTCAATTACGACGTGACGCCGGACATGATGATCTATGCCTCGTACTCGAAGGGTGTGAACCCGGCGGCATTCAACACCGTGTTCCTGTCCAACCTGAGCCCCGCCGCACAGGTCCTGGCGGCCGACGCGGGCCTGCGCATCGCGGTGAAGCCCGAGAAGCTCGACAACTTCGAGATCGGCGCCAAGGGCAAGGCGTTCAACAACCGCCTGCGCTACTCCGTCGCCGCGTACTACGGTATCTGGAAGGACCAGCTTAACGCCAACGTCATCACCCTGGTCGATCCGGCGACGAGCGTGGTCTATAACATCCAGGCCCAGCTCAACACCGGCAAGGTCAAGATGTACGGCCTCGAAGGCGATTTCTCCTTCGCGGCGACCGACCACCTGACCCTCTCGGCCAACGGTTCGTACAACGAAAGCGACATCCGCAAGCTGAGCGCGCCGACGGTAACCGCGCTCACCGGCATCACCGATTTCAGCGGCAACCACAATCCGCTGGCCTCGCGCTGGTCGGGTTCGGTTTCGGCGAACTACACGATGCCGCTGCGCGGTGACGTGGAGGCCTTCGCCCGCGCCGACTTCACTTACAAGTCGGGGGTCTATACCAACGCTTCCAACCTGACGAAGACGCCGGACATGATGCAAGTGAACTTGCGCGCAGGCTTCGGAAACGATCGCTTCACGTTCGAAGGTTTCGTGACCAACCTGTTCAACAACAAGGCTTATCCGGCCGCCATCGACTTCACCCTGCTGGAGCGCACCAACTCCTACCTCTCGCCGTTCTCGGGCGTCGCGGTGGCTCTGCGCGACCTGCGCACGTTCGGTGTGCGATCAACCGTGAAGTTCTGACGAGTGCCGATGCGCGGCGGGGTGCACTCTCGCATCCCGCCGCGCACGGTATGTCAACTCGAGCAGATGGATACGACGATGAGCGAATACGATCTGGTCATTCGCGGCGGCACCGTCGCCGACGGCACCGGAGCCGATCTCTTCGAAGGCGACGTCGCCCTGCGCGGCGGCAAGATCGTTGCGACGGGAACCGTCACCGGCTCCGGTCGCGAGGAGATCGACGCGCGCGGTAAGCTGGTCACGCCCGGCTTCGTCGACATCCACACCCATTACGACGCGCAGGTCACGTGGGAGACGCAGTTCTCGCCCTCGACCAATCATGGCGTGACGAGCGTGCTGATGGGCAACTGCGGCGTCGGCTTCGCGCCCTGCCGCCCCGACATGCGCGAGCAGATGATCGACGTCATGGAAGGTGTCGAGGACATTCCCGGCATCGTCATGGCCGAGGGCCTGCCGTGGAACTGGGAGAGCTTCCCCGAATACATGGACGCCATCGAGCAGCGCCCCATGGATGCCGACTTCGCCGTCGCCGTCCCGCATATCCCGGTGCGCGTGCACGTGATGGGCCAGCGCGCCATCGAGCGCGAACCCGCCACCGGCGCCGACATGCAGGCCATGGCCGCCATCGTGCGCGAGGGGCTTGAAGCGGGCGCCTTCGGCTTCTCCACCACCCGCGTCATCGGCCACCGCACCGCGAGCGGCGACCAGCTCCCGGTTACCACCGCAAGCGAGGACGAACTCCTCACCATCGCCATGGCCATGAAGCCGTTCGGGCGGCACTTGTTCATGTCGGCTTCCGAGTTCGACACCGGCAACGGTTTCTCATCCGAGTTCCGCATGCTGTCGCGTGTGGCAGAGGCGTCTGGCCAAACGGTCACGTTCCCGCTCCTGCAGTACAACGAAGCGCCCGGTCGCTGGCGCGAGATCGCCGACGCCTGCGCCGCGAGCCGCGCGCAGGGCATCGACATCTATGGGCAGGTCGTCGGGCGCCCGGTCGGCGTTCTGTTCGGCCACCAGTTGTCGCTCAACCCATTCCGGGGCTGCCCGACTTACGACGCCATCGAGCACTTGCCCCTCGCCGCCCGCGCGCTGGAGATGCGGAAGACCGAGGTAAAGGCCGCGATCCTCTCTGAAATGAGCCTGCCGCTCGACCCGAAGAAGTACCCGGCCTTCATGCGCGAAGTCGCGCAGTGCTACGCCATGGGCGAGAACCCGGACTACGCCCCGCCCGAAAGCGCCCGCTTCGACAACATCGCCGCCCAGCGCGGCTGCAGCGTCGAGGAAGTCGCATACGACGCGCTGCTGGAGGAGGACGGCCAGGCCATCCTTTACTTCCCGGCGCGCAACTACACGCATTACAACCTCGACGTCGTCCACCACATGCTGCGGCGCGAGGATACCGTGCTGGGCCTCGGCGACGGCGGCGCGCATGTCGGCGCGATCTGCGACGGCAGCATGCAGACGTTCCTGCTCACCTACTGGACACGCGACCGCGTGGGCGAACGCCTGTCGATCCCGGAAGCTGTGCACCTGATGACCGGCCACACCGCCCATGTCGGCGGCTTCGGCGATCGCGGCATCATCGCGCCCGGTTACAAGGCGGACCTCAACGTCATCGACTACGACCGCCTGCGCCTAGCTCCGCCGCGCGCCAGCTTCGACCTTCCCGCCGGCGGCCGCCGCCTGACGCAAGGGGCGAGCGGCTATGCCGCGACGATACTCTCCGGCGTCGTCACCGCCCGCGACGATACCCCTACGGGCGCCCTGCCCGGCCGCCTCGTGCGCGGCCGCCGCTCCGCGCCTGTCGCCTGACACCTCCAGACGGAACTGACCTGATGCTCATCAATCGAGACCGCGCCGACGCCCTGATGGACCGCGAGGACATCGCGGTCGTCGTCGCCTCGACCCCGATCAATACCTACTACCTCTCCAGCTGGGCGACCGACGCCAGTTGGGGCTTCGGCGACCTCGCGCTGGCGATCCTGCCGCGCGACCATGCGCTCGACGCCGCCGTGCTGACCGTCGAGGTCGACATGGGCCAGCCCCAGCAGGGGCAGGGCACGTGGATGGCGGTGCGCGGCTATGCCCGCAAGCCCGGCATCGGCGCGGGCGGCGTGCAGGCCGCGCTGACCGCCGAGGGCCTGCCGCAGAACCATCAGGAAGCCGTGGCGCAATACTTGCGAGAACTCGGCCTCGACCGCTCGCGCGTGGCATTCGAGGATCGCGGGCTCGGCCTCGACGTCAACGAACTGCTCGGCGGCACCATCGACGTGGTCCCGGCGCGCGATCTCCTGCGCGACATGCGCATGGTCAAGACGCCCGCGGAGATGGCCAACATGCGCGCCGCTGCCCGCAAGACCGAACTCTCGCTCCAGCTCTCGGCCGAGGCGCTGGCCGCCGGAGCCACCTGCGCCGAGGCCGAGCGCGTGTTCTGGTCCGCCGCCGCGCTGGCGGGCGGCCGCCCGGTGTTCCTGCTCATCACCCCGTACCGCCCCGGCTTCGGCCGCCTGCCCAAGAACGCCGAACTGAAGCAGGGCGACATGGTGACCTTCGACGCCACCGCGGAGTTCTCCCACTACACCAGCGACATCGGCCGCACCGCCGTCATCGGCGAGCCCTCGCCGGAACAGCTCAAGCGCTACAACGCCACGCGCCTTGGCTGGCAGGCGGCTCTGCCGGAGTTCCGCGCCGGTCGCCTCTCCACCGATGTGGAGAAGGCCGTCGTCGCCTCGATCCAGGCCCACGGCAACCCCGAGTTCCGCGCCTGCGGCCTGCACTCGGTCGGGCTGGAGCACACCGACCACCCGCATCCGGGCGGCGGTATGCACAGTTTCGAATTGGTCGACCGCATGGTCCTCAGCTGCGACCTGCCTTGGATCGGCCCGGAGATCGGCAAGTTCCACTTCGAGGACATCATCTACCTCGACGGCGACACGGTCGAGATCCTGAACGACGCCGACGGCCGCCTGATGGCCTGCATCGATGGGCGCACCGTTCGTGTCGACTGAGGCCGCCCCCCATTATCCTTCGGCCCCCTTCCCTCCGGTTCGCCAGACGCTCTGGCCGATGCTGCTGCTCTTCCTCGCGGCCAATTTCTACAGCATCGACAAGGCCATAGTCGGCGTTCTTGCGGAACCGATCAAGGCCGACCTCGGCATCGACGACATCCGCATGGGCCTGCTCATGGGTCTCGCCTATTCGCTGTTGAGCGGGGTCTGCGGCCTGTGGCTGGGTTCGCTGGTGGACCGTCATGTCCGCAAGCGCGTGCTGGGCGGCGCGATCATCGTCTGGAGCCTGTCCACCGCGCTTGGCGGCCTCGCGCCGAATTTCGAGACGTTCTTCCTGTTCCGCGCCCTCGTCGGCCTTGGCGAAGCGGCGGTCGCACCTGCCGCCATGTCGCTGATCGCGGACATGTTCCCACCAGACCGTCGCGGTCGGGCACTGAGTGCCTACCTCATCGGCGCGACCATCGGCACGGCGCTGTCCTCGGTGATCCCCGGCGCGATCCTTGCCGCGAAGCTGCATATCGCGCTGCCGGGCTATGGCCTCGTCGTGCCATGGCGCAGCGCATTCCTGCTTTGCGGGATCGTCGGCCCGGCCGTGGGCCTCGCCTTCCTGACCATCCGCGAACCCGCCCGGCGCGGCCTTCCCTCCGAGGCAAGAGCACCCGCGCGGGTGGGTGAGAAGCTGGCCTATCTCGGCCGCCAGCGAAAGCTGGTGGTGCCACTGTTCGCCGGTTTCTGCCTCTATTACCTCGCCTTCGTCGGCGTCACCTCGTGGACCGCGCCGTTGCTGATGCGCACTTATGGCCTGACGCTGCCGCAGATCGCCAACCTGCTCGGCCTCGGCATGCTCGTCGCCGGTGTTTCCGGCTACCTCCTTGGCGGCTTCGCGGCGGACACCCGCAAGGCCGGGCGCATCGGGCTGATGGCAGTGCTGCCGCTGGTCGCCCTGCCCACCGCTTTCGCGGGCTATGCGCCCGGCCTTGGCCTTGCCATCGCCGCGCTCGCCACGATCAGCCTGACCACGCCGATGCTCAACGTCGCGATGAACGCGACCGTTCAGGAGATCGTGCCCAACGACATGCGCGGGTTCTCCTACGCCTTCCTCAGCGTCGTCGCCGCCTTGCCCGCAGGCGCCGGAGGGCCGTTCGCCATCGCCTTCGTCTCGGAGAAGGTGCTCGGCGATCCCTCGCGTATCGCTGCCTCCTTCGTCCTCGTCGTCCTGCCCTGCCTCGTGCTGGCGGCGGCCTGTTTCGCGGCTGCCGCGCGCGCCTATCGCTCCGCCCCGGCGGATGGCGAACTGGCGCGCGTCATCGGCGCCAGCCACTTGTGATCTCCCCGGAGCCCGTACCATGCCCGACCCCAACCAGATGATCTTGGCCACCTTCATCCACAATAGCGGCGCGCACCCCGGCGGATGGCGCTGGCCCGGCGCGCCTGCCGTGGACCAGCACGACTTCGCCCACTTCGCCCACCTCGCCCAGACGGCCGAGCGCGGGAAGATGCACTGCTACTTCTCGGGCGATTCCCAGGGCTTTCCGAGCATATCCGGCAAGGACGCCTTCGCCGCCACCGACTACGCAGGCAAGCTGGAGCCGACCACGCTGCTCGCCGCGCTGGCCGTCGTCACCAAGCACATCGGCCTGATCGCCACCGCCTCGACCACCTACAACGAGCCTTACGCGATCGCCCGGCGCTTCGCCTCGCTGGATCACATCTCCAGGGGCCGCGCTGGCTGGAACGTCGTCACCTCGGCCAGCGACGGCGAGGCGCGCAACTTCGGCCGCGACCTCAACATGGACCACGACGCCCGCTACGCCCGCGCCGAAGAGTTCGTGGACGTGTGCAAGAACCTCTGGGACAGCTGGGAAGACGGCGCGATCCTGCGCGACCGCGAGGCGGCGCGCTACTTCGACCCCGCCAAAGTCCACGAACTCGACCACAAGGGCGAGCACTTCACCGTCGCCGGTCCGCTCAATGTCGCCCGTCCGCCGCAGGGGCATCCGATCATCGTGCAGGCAGGCGGCTCTGGCCCCGGCCGCGCACTGGCCGCGCGCACGGCGGACATGATCTTCACCGCTGCAAACTCGCTGGAAGTCGCGAAGGAGTTCCGCGACGACATGCGCGCCCGCGCCGCCGCCTTCGGCCGTAATCCGGACCATGTGAAGATCATCCCCTCGGTCCAGCTCATGGTTCGCGCCAGCGAGGCCGAGGCCCGCCGTGCCGACGAGGAACTGCTCGACCTCGTGCCCGAGGCTCTGGCCCTTCGCACCCTCAACCTGCAGCTTGGCGTCGATCTCTCGCACCTCTCGGTCAATGATCGCCTGCCCGACCTGCCCGAAACCAACGGCGGCAAGTGGGTGCAGCAGTCGATCATCCGCATGGCGCGCGAGGAAGACCTGCCGATCGGCCTGCTCGCCCGCCGCGTCGTCGTCTCGCGCGCCAGCTTCTCCTACACCGGCACGCCCGAACAGGTGGCCGACTTGTGCGAGAACTGGTTCCGCGCGGGCGCTGCCGACGGGTTCTCGCTTTCGCCCAACTACCAGCCCGGCGTGCTGGAGGACTTCGTCGATCAGGTCATCCCCATCCTTCAGAAGCGCGGCCTGTTCCGCAACGAATACGAAGGCGATACCCTGCGCGAGAACCTTGGCCTGCCGCGCCCGGAAAATGCCTTCGTCGCCAATCCCGCGCTGGGGTGCGAACCCCGGATGTGGGCCTGACCGCTACTGCCACTCTCGAAGAGGAATAGGACCATGTTGAGCCGTCGTGATGTTGCCCGAGGTATCGGACTGGCTGGAGCGGTGGGTGCGTTTCCCACCCTCTCCGCAGCAAAGTCGGCCAGCCTGCCGGTGCCCCCGAAAGGCCAGTGGACCCGCTTCGGCGAACTGCGCCGCGCCGGTGGAGTGCTGCACTACGCGGTGATCGGCGAGCCGGTCGCGGGCAAGCCACCGGTGGTGCTGCTGCACAAGCTGGGTGGCTGGCTGTCGGACTGGCGCCACGTCGCGCCGATGCTGGCCGAGGGGCGGCAGGTCTATGCCTTCGACCTTCCCGGCCATGGCGGTTCGCGCTGGGACGGTCCGGCGCCCTACATCCAGAGCCTTGGCGAGACGGCGGCGCTGCTGGTCGGTGCGTTCGACGAACTCGGCTTCGACAAGGTGGACCTGATCGGCACTTCGCTCGGTGGCTGCCTTGCCGTGCCGCTCGCCGCGTTCTGGCCGGAGCGGGTCAACAAGCTGGCGCTCGTCTCCTGTGCACTCGGCCATCGCCGGTCGCTGGCCGAGATCAAGGTGCTGGTGGACGACAAGCAGGGCACCCTGTTCGACAAGAACGGCGCGCCCGTCCCGACGCCGCCGGAACTGCTGTCGAAGACCTTCGGCATCATCAATACCGGCCCGATCAATGCCGAGGGTATTCTCAGCCGCAAGGCTGCGGGCAAGTGGATCCAGCCCTCCGAACGCGGCGTCGCGATCACCGAAATCGCCGGGACTATGAGCCGTATCGAGGCGCCGACGCTGCTCGTCTACGGCCAGTTCGACAAGGCCTACCTCAAGTTCCGCGCCGCCGCCGAGGCCGAACTGAAGCGCGGCAAGACCATGGTGGTCGAGAACTCGGGCGCCTTCGTCATGCAGGACAATCCGCCCGCCACGGCCCGCGTTCTCAAGGCCTTCCTCGACGAGGCGTGAGCGGCGCTCAGTTCGGCTTGCGGGCGCACCATTGCCGGATGGTCGCCTTCAGCAGCCGGACGGTGCGGGTCTCGTAGCGGTCCTTGAGGGTTATGAAGCCGAAGGCGGGCGCCGGAATTTCCGAGCCCGCCAGACGCTTCAGCGTGCCGCCCGCCAGTTCGTCGGCGACAGCCTCGCAAGCTACCATGCCGATCATGCCCGAGTGCAGGATCATCGCCTTGACGAACGTGGTCGAAGAGGCCTTCACCGACTTGCTCTCGCGCCCGTAGCCGAACCGGCGCAGCATGTTCACGACATCGTCGTTGTCGATCGGATCGGCCGTCTCGTAGGCGCTGACATGTGCCCAGACGAAGTCGGTGCCTTTGGCGAAGTCCTGTTCGGTCAGAGTGAAGACCGGGTGATCGGGCGCGGCGACGACGGCGTACTCGCGTTTGAACAGCGGCTCGAAATCCAGCGCATCGTCGGCGTAACCTTCGGGCAAGCCGCAGAACGCGAAGTCGAGGTCGCCTGAGGACAGCAGGTCCAGAAGCTGCGTCGTGTAACCCTCGCGCACCCACATATCGACGTGCCCCGCCTGCTCGACGAACTGGCGCATGGCGCGGCTCATCGTGTCGTTCATGATGATGGGATGCACCCCCACCGCCACCTTCGGCACGCGGTTGGCGGTGGCGAGGTCGTGGAGGATGCGCTGCTCCTCCATCAGCATGAGCCGTGCGCGCTGGACCAGTTTCTCGCACATTTCGGTAGGCCGCACGCCGTTGGGGCCGCGTTCGAAGAGACTGGTGTTGAACTCCTCCTCCAGCTGGCGGATGCTGAGCGTCAGCGCGGGCTGCGTGATGCCGACCATCTTCGACGCCTTGCGCAGGCTCCCGCTCTCATAGATCGCGATCATCCGCTTGAGCTGCACGAGGTTCACGCGGGTTCCTTTTCATGGTGACTGGGCGTCGGACAATGCGGCATGTCCGCCGCCCGGCTCAAGTGGTCAGCTCAGGTGGGCGTCGATCTCGCCAACGACGCGCGCGTTCTCCAGCTTGAGCACGCCATGTTTCACGCCGAGGAGGTCGACACGGCGGCCGTTGGGATAGTGGTGCGATGTGGCAAGCGTCGGTTCCCACAAGTCGTCCTCGGGGTTCATCACCAGCACCGGCTGCGTCACCTCCGCCATCGCGCCGAGGAAGTCGAAGCGATAAACCGAGATGTATCCCCAGGGCATCCGTGCGCCGAGGCGCAGACACTCGGCCATGCTGATGTGGCGTTCCTCATAGGAGATACGCGGGTCGCTCAACTGACCGATGATCGCCCAGAGCTTCTCGACATGCGCAAGGTCCGGCCCCGGCGGCGGGAAAGCCGTCAGGAGGTTGGCAAGTTTGGCCTCGCGCTGGTCGGCGGGATAGGCGGCAAGGCCGAAGACCACCACGCGGCGCACACGCTCGGGCAGGCTGCGGGCAAGCTGGGTGGCGACGAGCGAGCCGGTGTGGAAGCCCATGACGTCGAACTGCCCGGCGGGGATCAGGCCCTCGGCGGCGAGGTCGGTCATGAACTGCGCCATGATTTCGGCGAAGTCCTCGATGGTGACCGGCTGGGGCGGGGAATCGCTCATGCCGTAGCCCGGCGTATCGACGGCGATCACGGTGCGCTTTGCCGACAGCGGCTCCATCACCGGCACCCAGTCGCCGCTGTTGCTGGGCGTCTGGTGGAGGCACAGCAGCGGCGGCAGGGCCTCCGGACTTTCGCAGGTGGCGATGCGATAGTGGAGTTGGCCGAAACGGCTCGGCGCATAGCCGCGCAGGATCTTGGACATCGTCAGTTCCGTTCGTCAGAGGTGATGCGCGAAGCCGCGCGAAGGGCGAGGAGCGAGGCCGCAACGAAGGCGCACACCCCGACGATCGCCATCGACCGGCCGACCGCCAGCGGCGAGGCGAAGACGGATTCCGTCAGCCACGCCACCGCCAGTGGACCGAGCGAGGCGCCGATGATGGTCATGACGAAGGCATAGAGCGCGACGGCGAAGCCGCGCACCTTGGCCGGGGCGATCTCGGAGATGACCGAAAGCATCGTCGTGCCGTAGATCGCGCTGACAAGCATGACCTCGCCCAGCATGGCCATCGCCAGCGAGCCGCTTCCCGACAGAAGTGGCAGACAGGACGGAATGCCGACCAGCGACAGGAAGCCCGCAAGCCGCATCCGCCCGCGTGCGCCCGAACGGGCTCCGACGCGATCGACGACGACGCTGGCGACGAGCGCTCCGGCCACCGACCACGCGATCTGGCTGGTGCCGAGGCCCTGCCCCGCCGCGCCGACCTGATAGCCGAACGCGCGGGTGAGGAAGACCGCACCCCAGCCTGTCGCCACCGACCCGCCCATCGCGTAAAGCGCCAGCGATCCGTAGAGCGGCAGGAATACCGAACGCTGCGCCGCCAACAGGCCGAGACCCTCCGCGAAGGAAAGCTTGGGTTCAGAACTCGCGGCAGTGTCGGTGCGACGCGCAGGTTCGCGCAGTAGAAACAGCAGGATGACGATCAGCAGCCCCGATCCGCCGACCAGCGCGAAGGCTATCCGCCACGGTGCGAGGTCCCCGATGATCGGGAGCCCGGCGAAAACTCCTTTGGGCGCCAGATCGAGGATCACGCCGCTGACCAGCGATCCCAGCCCGTAGGCAATCATGCTGCCGAAGACGTAGAGCGCCATCGGTCTTCCGCGCCGATGGGGCGGGAACAGGTCGCTGATCATCGTCACCGCGCAAGGCCCGAGCACGGCTTCGCCGACGCCGATGAACAGGCGCGAGGCGAACATCGACCCGAACCCCTGCGCGAAACCGCCCGCGATCGTGGCGGCACTCCAGATCACGATCCCGCCGATGAGCAGGCGCCGCCGGTTGACCACGTCCGCCACGGCGCCCAGCGGCAGCCCCACGGTGACGTAGAAGATCGAGAACGCAAAACCCTGCAGCAGCGCGATCTGCATCTCGCTGATCGAGAGGTCGCGGCGGACCGGATCGATCACCAGCGCCAGCATCCCGCGATCGATGGTGGACACGATCTGCGCCAGGAACAGCGTCGCGACGGTGATCCACGCGATCATCGGGCCGATGGCCCTCTCGCTGGCTGGCGCCTCTGGTCGCATCATGGTCCTTCCTTGGGATTGGGTGTCAAACCCTTACCCCATCGGACCGACGGATCACGAAAGCGACGGTGATTATCCACCGTACGACAAACGCAGCGATGCCGAAAATTTATTTATCGGTGCAAGAGTTTCTCACGCCGCCAGCGACAGCCGATCATCATGGCCGAGTTCCTGCGCCACGGCATGGGCGTCCTTGCCGATCCCGCGCGTCAGCGAGGCGGGGATTTCCACCGCGAACCCGCGTGTGAGCAGACCTTCCACCGCCCATCGCACACAGTAGTCGGCAGCAACGCCAACGACGATGACGCGATCGACACCGCGCTCGGAGAGGGCCCTGAAGAACGCCTCGCGTTCGATCCATGTGCCGTCAACGGACAGGACCTTCAAGTCCTCCTCCTGCCACATGTCGAACACGCTTTTTTCTAGGGTATATATAGGGATGGCGGCGTTTATTGCGACGGTATCGAGGACACTCTCCCAGCCCGGCGTGCCTTTCTCGCAGTGAATGGGGAATTGCTCCGCCTCCGCCGATCCCGCGTAATCCGCAGGTGCATGGGTATCGAACGTCATAAGCACACCGGCCACATCGCGGGGATCGAGCGACGCCAGCCAGTGTTCCATCGGCACGACGATCGCCTCGGCCTCAGGCACCGGTAGTGCTCCGGAAGCGCGTACGAAATCATGCTGCATGTCCACGACGATTACGAAGCCGGTCACCGGAACCTCCCGCTAATACTGCGCTTGACATATATCCGGATCGCACATAAGTAAAGTGCAACTTGCATATAAGGGTGCGGGACGTGCTCCAGGAAGAGGCTGAATTTCTGGCAGGCTATGACGCCACGAAGTACGAGCGGCCGTCAGTCACCGTCGATCTCGTGCTGATGTCGGTCGTTGGCGGCGCTCCTGCAGCGCTGCTTGTCCGGCGCGACGAGCAGCCGAACTCGCGGAAATGGGCGTTACCCGGAGGGTTCGTCGCGATGGACGAAGACCTCGACGCCGCCGCGCGCAGGGTTCTGGCGGACAAGGCGCATATGGACGGCGCATATGTCGAGCAGCTCTATACTTTCGGCAATGTCGGCCGCGATCCGCGCGCGCGGGTGATAAGCGTGGCCTACTTCGCCCTGCTGCCGGCCGATCGCTTCGCCGCCGCGCTGAGGGCCGACGCAGCGCTGACGCTGGCACGGATTTGCGCCGACGGGCAGGCCACGGGGCAGGACGGCGTACTGCCGCTCGCCTTCGATCACGGGCAAATCCTTGGCGTCGCGATGGAGCGGCTGCGCGGCAAGATCGACTATTCTCCCCTTGCCTTCGCGCTGCTGCCCGAGCGGTTCACCTTGCGCGCACTGCAGGACGTGCACGAGGCTATCCTCGGCCAGTCGCTCAACAAGCCGGCCTTCCGCCGCCGCATGCTCGACCGGGGATGGCTCGAACCTACCGGCGAGCGCGAGACCGGGGCGTCGTTCCGCCCAGCCGAACTCTTCCGTTTCCGCCCGATCAACCTCAACGCCTGAGCAGGTCCACCATGGTTCTCACCGACATCGCCACGCGCACCTACAACCACAACTGGCGGCTCGACCCGATCGTGCGCAGCCTGCTCGACACGGACTTCTACAAGCTGCTCATGCTGCAGATGATCCGGCAATTGCATCCGCAGGTGCATGCGACCTTCGAGCTGATCAACCGCACGCAGAGCGTCCGCCTCGCCGAAGTCATCGATGAAGAGGAACTGCGCGCGCAGCTCGACCATGCCCGTTCGCTGCGGTTCGGGAAGAAGGAGCTGATCTGGCTGGCGGGCAACAGCTTCTACGGCCGCAAGCAGATGTTCAGCCCCGAATTCATCGGCTGGCTGGCCGAGTTCCGCCTGCCCGAGTACGAGTTGCACAAGCGCGACGGCCAGTACGAACTGCGCTTCCACGGCCCCTGGACCCATACGCTGATGTGGGAGATTCCGGCACTTGCGATCATCAACGAACTGCGCTCGCGCGCGGCGATGAAGGGACGCGGACGGTTCGAACTTGACGTGCTCTATGCCCGCGCCAAGGCAAAACTGTGGGAGAAGGTGGAGCGCCTTTCCGCCCTCCCCGACCTCGTGATCTCGGATTTCGGCACCCGGCGGCGCCACGGCTTCCTGTGGCAGCGCTGGTGCGTCGAGGCGCTGAAGGAGGGTCTCGGCGAGCGCTTCATCGGCTCTTCCAACGTGCTCCTCGCGATGGACGCCGACCTTGAGGCGATCGGCACCAACGCGCATGAACTTCCGATGGTCTACGCTGCCTTGTCGAACGGGGAGGAGGAACTGGCCACCGCACCCTACCGCGTGCTGGAGGACTGGAAGGCGCACTACGGCGGCAACCTGCTGATCGCCCTGCCCGATGCCTTCGGAACCGCCTCGTTCCTGCGCAATGCCCCTGACTGGGTGGCAGACTGGACCGGCTTCCGCCCCGACAGCGCCCCGCCGATCGAGGGGGGCGAGCAGATCATCCGCTGGTGGCAGGAGAAAGGCCGCGATCCCCGCACCAAGCTGCTGATCTTCTCCGACGGCATGGACATCGACAGCATCGAGGCGACCTATCGCCACTTTCACGGTCGGGTGCGGATGAGCTTTGGCTGGGGCACCAACCTGACGAACGACTTTCGCGGCTGCGCACCGTTCGAGACCGGCGGGCTCGACCCGATCTCGCTGGTCTGCAAGGTGGTTGAGGCAAACGGCCGCCCAGCGGTCAAGCTTTCCGACAATCCCGCCAAGGCGACCGGCGACCCGGCGGAGATCGACCGCTACTTGCGCATCTTCGGCGAGGCCGGGCGTCAGACCGCGGAAGTGCTGGTCTGACGCCGGAGGGCATCACTGAGCGGTGAGGCCGCCGTCGACGACGAACTCGCCTCCGGTCACGTACTTGGCGCGATCGGAGAGGAGGAAGGCGATCATGTTGCCGATGTCGTCGGGCTCGCCCATGTGCTTCATCGGGATCGAGGCGTTGATGGCGTCGTACTGATCCGGATTGTCCTCGATCGCGACCTTCTGCATGTCGGTCCAGATCACTCCGGGGTGAACCGAGTTGACGCGGATGCCCTTGGCGGCCACCTCCAGCGCCAGAGACTTGGAATAGAGCCGCACCCCGCCCTTGCTGGCCGCGTAGGCCGAGGCACCGGGAATTCCGACGAGCCCGGCGATGGACGACAGGTTGACGATGGAACCCGCCCCTTGCGCCTCCATCACCGGCAGCACGGCCCGGCAGCCGAGGTAGACGCTCTTGAGATTGACGTCGATCTGCCGGTCCCACGCAATGGGATCGAGGTCGGCCGTCCACTTGAGCACCGCAATACCCGCATTGTTGACGAGGCCGTCGATGCGCCCGGTCCGGCCTTTCACCGTCTCGATGAGCGCGGCCCACCCCGCTTCGTCGGTGACGTCCTGCGCGATGCCGGTGGCGGCAAGTCCCTCGCCGCGCAGTTCTTCGGCGCGGGCGGCAGCGGCATCGCCGTCGAGGTCGGTCAGCGTCACGGCATGGCCTTCGCGGGCCAGCAGGCGTGCGGTGGCAAAGCCGAGGCCGCCTGCGGATGCGGCGCCGGTAACGATGATGGTCTTCTGCGTCATTCGGTCTTCTCTCCGGTCAGGCATTCCTGAGCCATTCGCGATCGTAGGACTTGTCGGTCATGTCGTGGCGGCCGAACAGGCATGCGGCGAGGTCGCCCGACAGAATGCCGTCGGCGGCAGGCTCGACACGCGCCCAGTCGACGAACTCGCTGCGATGGGCGAAACGCCATTCTCCGCCGCGCCGCTCGTAGCGATCGAGGTAGCGGCCGCTGATCACCATGTCGGTCGCCGCGCCTTCGACGACGATGCGATGGAAGGCGTAATAGTAGACTTCGCCATAGGCCCGGTCGTGATCGGCTTCGTCGAACTCGATCAGGTGCTGGCCGATGATGTGCTGGTTGGCGAGATGGTCGGTCAGCAAGCCTTGCGCAAAGGCGACGAAATCGGGGCCGCTGCCCTTGAAGATGCCGTAGTCCGTCGTCGAATCCGGCCAGAAGGTGTCCAGTTGCAGGGCATGGTCCAGACGATCCTGCCCGCGCATGTAGCGCATGGCGAGATCGCGGATTGCGTCCTTGGCGATGAGGGTTTCAAGATCGGCCATGGCCTCTCCTTTCGATCGATGCGGGGCCGACGCGCACCGGCGTCGGCCCCTCGGGTCAGAACCTCACGCTCGCCTGCACCTGCACGGTGCGCGGAAGATTCACGAAGCCGATCTGATCGGCGATGCCGGTCGTTCCGGTGTTCGGCGCGTCGATTGCGCCACCGACGATGAACTGGTTGGTGAGGTTCTTGCCGATGAGTGCCAGTTCGAAGCGCTCGTCGTCGAACTTCACGCGGATCGTGCCGTCCACCGTCAGGTACTTCGCCTGACGCGAGAGCGGGTGCGCAAAGCTGGAGGCAAGGTAAGTGCTGGAATAGCGCGTATCGATCGTCGCACCCAGCTTGGTGCCCTCGCCGATGTCGGTTTCGTAACCGACCCCGAACGAACCCGTCCATCGCGGCGCCACGGCCGTAGGCGCGCCGCTCAGGTCCTGACCCGGCGCTCCCTGGAACGTGGTGTCGCAGCCCTGCGCCACCGACTGACCGCCGTAGCAGGGGGCGATGTAGTTCAGATAGCGCGCCTTGTTGTAGTTGATCGATCCATGCAGGTTGAGGCCCGGCGCGGCATAGGGGGCGAACTCGAACTCCAGTTCCGCGCCCTTGGTGCGCGCGGCACCGGCGTTGGTGGTGATGAAGGCGAATGTCTGCGAGTTGAAGAAGTCGACCTGCAGGTTGACGTACTTGTAGCTATAGACATCGAAGTTCAGGCGCAGCTGGTTGTCGAGCAGCTTGGACTTGATGCCCACTTCGAAGCCGCGCGCCTTTTCCGGTGCGAAGGCCACGTCGCTTGGCACCGTGCTGGCGCTGACGAAGCCGGAGTTCGAGAACCCGCCCGACTTGTACGCGGTCTTGTAGGCGCCGTAGACGGTGACGTCGTCCGTCGGCTTCCACGTCAGCGTGGCTTCAGGCGACCAGTTGTTGAAGGTCTGGTCGGCCGAGATCGGCGTGTCCTGCAGGAACAGACCCTGCAGCGCCGCATTCACGTAAGGCTGGACTAGGTAGCTGTCCTTGGTCTCGTGAATGTACCGCACACCGACCGCTGCCTCGAGCGTCGGCAGTATCTTCCACGTCGCCTGCCCGTAGGCGGACAGCGTCTCGCCATAGGTCTCGGAATGCTTGAAGTAGCCGAGGTAGCGGTATTCGGCCGGAGCGGTCGAATCCTCGATGTTGCCGAACGAGCCGCTCTGCCGGTGGTTGCGGTGAGTCTTCTGGTAATAGGCGCCGACGAGCAGGTTGATCGGCCCGTCGAACTTCGTCTGCGCGCGCAGTTCGCTGGAGAAGGCGTGGTAGATCGACCGCTCGGACGAGGGCGCGGCGGCCAGGTCGCTTGAGACGAAGGTACAGTCGCAGGCCCACTGGTTGACGTTGCGGTTGAAGTTGTTGACCCAGGTGAGGTCGACATTGTCCATCGCGTATTCGGCCGTGCCGGTGACGGCCCAGCTCTTGTAGGTGTTGTAAAGCGCGCCGTCGTCACGCGACCACGGGTTCGTGCCGGCAAGGTCTTCCGGGAAGTAGTTCTGATAGACGGTGAACGACTTGCCGCACTTGATCGCCGGATTCAGCGAATACGTCCCCGTTGCGCAGCCGAACGGCACGTAGTTCCACGAATTGTTGTTGGTCTTCGAACTCGAGCCGTTTGCCTTCAGGGTGAACTTGAAGTCGTTGCCCGGATCCCACACCAGCGTCACGCGGCCCAGCAGTTCCTTGCTGCCGGGGTTGTCGCCATCGTAAGCGGGCGCGAAGTGCGAGGTCGTTACGCCCGTCGCCACGTCGAAGGTATTGTACGTCTTGTCGATGCCGCCGTTCTTGAAATACCCGCCCCACATGTTGGATGCTCGAACGGCCACGCGCACGCCCAGCGTATCGGTGATCGGCCCCGAGCCCACGAACTCGCCGACCAGTTCCTTCGCGCGGAATTCATAGCCCAGCTTGGCCTTGAACTCCGGCGTGGAGGTCGGATCGGCGGTGCGCAGCGAGATCACGCCTGCCGTCGCGTTCTTGCCGAAGAACAGCGATTGCGGCCCCTTGAGCACTTCCACGCCCTCAAGGTCGAGGAAGCCTTCGTTGATCACGCGCCCCTGCCCGTAATAGACGCCGTCGACGACGACCGCGACCGACTGCTCGATGCCGATCGAGGTCGAAGACG
>JASGGD010000026.1:0-35805 GCA_047605225.1 Novosphingobium sp. | reverse complement strand
CCTTCGCCAAGGCCGAGGCCACCGGCGGTTCGGGCGTGGTCGAGGACGTGACCGGCGCCGGTGACGCGGGCCTCTCCAGCTTCGTGGGCGCCGAAATCGCCAAGTCGGAGCGTCCGGAGCTGACCAGCGCCAAGATCATCGTTTCGGGCGGCCGTGCGCTGAAGGACTCGGAAACTTTCGAGGCCACCATCATGCCGCTCGCCGACAAGCTGGGCGCCGCCGTCGGTGCCTCGCGCGCTGCGGTGGACGCGGGCTATGTCCCCAACGACTACCAGGTCGGCCAGACCGGCAAGATCGTCGCTCCCGAAGTCTACATCGCGGTCGGCATCTCGGGTGCGATCCAGCACCTTGCGGGCATGAAGGACTCCAAGACCATCATCGCCATCAACAAGGACGAGGACGCGCCGATCTTCCAGGTCGCCGACGTCGGCCTCGTCGCGGACCTGTTCAGCGCCGTGCCGGAGCTTACCGGCAAGCTCTGAGCTCTCCGCTCTGCAGACAAAAGGGCCCGACCAGCAATGGTTCGGGCCCTTTTTATTGACTTGCTGACGGCGTTGCCGAACCTTGTTCATCTTCAAGGGGGTATCGATGGGCAGATCGGGGGCGCTGGTACTGGCAGCGGGCTTACTGGCACTACTTTGGACGTCTTCGCCGGTCCTTGCGGATAGTGGCACTCGCACGTTCACGGCGATATCGCCTTGGCGCATGAACGAGGAGCAGGCTTCTTGCGTGCTCGAGCGTGATTTCGGTACTACCGAGGCTTCAAGCACTCTGCGTATCGAAAAATTTGCCCCCGGTTATGACTTCCTGCTTACTGTCATAGGCCCGGCGGTATCCGGACTGACAGAGCGTCATTCGCTGGAACTCAGGTTTGATGAAGCGGGTACGCGCGGAGGCATCGGTCAGTTCTTTATCGGCACGCTCAAGCGAAGATCCGCAGATACCGAACCGATGCTGGTGGCGAAAGCGACACCCTTCATCCTGCGGGACCGTCCCGCTCCCATCATGCTCGGACCGCGAACTATGGAAGCGGACGGAAACATCGTGGAATTGTCCTGGGCGGGGCAATCGGTCGTGCTGCAGACCGGTTCCTTGCAGCGTGCGCTCGCTGCAATGGATTCATGCATACACAAACTGGTCGACCATTGGGGCCTGGACTCCAGAGTTCAGCTGACCCTCGCGAAGCACCCAAGCCCGCAGCGATGGAGCATCCGTTACCCGAATTCGAAAATAGGCAGCAATGAGAGAGGGCTCGTCGGCCTGGTCATGGGGATCAGTGACACGGGAAAGCCGACATCGTGTCTCATCGCCGTCAGCTACGCCGACAAAGTGTTCAATCAGCAGGTTTGCGACAGCGTACGGAAGTGGACTTTCGACCCGGCGTTGACACCGGCAGGTCAAGCGGTGGAATCCTACTACAGCACCACGATATTCTTTGGAGATGGTGGTCAAGGCGCTCGTGCGAAGCACGACGACTTGTTCGGCGATCCGTCGCCCTAGGGTCAGGACCCTAGAGTCGCCGTGCAAGTGTCAGGCACTGCGTTCCAACAAGTGCAGCATCACCGTGTCGTCGGTTTCCCGCTCAGCATACCGATTGAAACCCAGCCTGACTGCAACTCGCTCGGACGCCGTGTTCCCCTCCTCGATCATGCAGGCAATGCGCTTCGGCCCGTGCTCATGGTCGAACCAGTTCAGGGCCGCCTTCATCACTTCGCCCGCGACGCCTTTTCCCCACCAGTCGCGGCGCACGATCCATCCCGCTTCGGGCACATCGTCCATCCCGGATTGGGGCCCGAAACCGCGCCATGAATGGAAGATGCCGCAAGACGCTATGATGTCGTCCTCGCCGCGCGGGCGGACCATGAAGGTGCCGTAGCCGTATAGCGCCCACGATCCCGCATTGCGCGTCAGTCGGTCGAACTGGGGCTGTTTCTCGGCCGAGGCGGGACCGAGGTAGCGTCGGGTTTCCTCATCGTCGATCAGGGCGCAGAGTTGCGGCAGGTCCGTGGCCACCGGGCGCCACAGGTCGAAACGATCGGTCTTCAGCAGTGGTCCATCGGTCATAGCAGCCGATCGATGGCATGGATGCAGACCCCGAACAAGCCGCCCACCAGCGTGCCGTTGATGCGGATAAACTGCAGGTCACGGCCCACTGCGCCTTCGAGGCGGTTGCTGATCGTGCGGGCGTCCCAGCGCTTCACGGTGCCCGAGACGAGGCCGACGATCTCCTCGCCATAGCGCGCGGTAACGCCGACCAGAGTGCGGCGGGCGAAGCGGTTGATCTGGGCCTGCAGGCGCGGGTCGCCCTGCAGTGCAGTCCCGAGTTCGCCGAGCATCGTCGTCAGCTGCCCCGCCAGCGCCGCGTCGGGATTGCGGGCGGCATCGATCAGCTTGCGGCGCAGGCGCTCCCACACCGATTGCCACCACTGGCCTACGGCGGGATTGGCGATCAGTTCGCGCTTGGCGTTCTCCACCCGCTCGCGAGTCTCCGGATCGTTGACGAGGCGGTCGGCGAGGCTTTCCAGCATCTGCTCGACCTTGAGTTTCAGCGGATGATCGGGCTGGACGATCATCTCGGCGAGCAGCTTGTAGAGGCCGTCGAGCACCGAATTGGCGATGCGGGTGTCGAGGCCGGTCAGGCGCAGCAGCGAGTGGGCGCGCTCGCGGATCATGGCGCGCACCATATCCTCGTTCGCCTCCAGCGCCTCACCCACCCAGCGCACCGCGCCTTCGACGAGGGGCAAGTGGCGGCGGTCGGCGATCATCGCGCTGAGCATCTGGCCGAGCAGGGGGGCGACTTCGACCCGCTCCAGCTGGCGTGCCAGCCCCGCGCGGACCTGATTGCCGAGCCGGTCCGGGTCGAGTGATTCTAGCACGTCGGCGATCAGGTTCGCCGCGCCTGCACGGATGCGCGATTGTCCGCCGCGTCCCGGGTCGGTGAGGAATCCGCCAGCGGCGGCCGCGAAGTTGAAGGCGTTTACGCGCCGGGCGACGACTTGCGGCGTGAGGAAGTTGTCGCGCAGGAACGTCGCCATCGAATCGGCGATGCGGTCTTTGTTCTCCGGGATGATCGCGGTGTGCGGGATCGGCAGGCCTAGTGGACGACGGAACAGCGCCGTCACCGCGAACCAGTCCGCCAGTCCGCCGACCATCGCGGCTTCCGTGAAGGCGATGGCATATCCCCAGGCGGGATGGGCGCCTGCCAGCTTGCGCAGCACGACGAAAGCAACGGCCATCGCCAGCAGCAGCCCGGTTGCGAACAGGCGCATCCGGCGGCCCCGGTCCGGACCGATGCCTGTCAGCGCTGTCCCTTCATTCCGGCGCCCAAGTGGCGGCAAGCTGGCCCCTTCCTTACTCGGCCGGGTGCGCGTGCGTCGGCGTCCCGGCGTGGTGCTGATCGGGATCGTACGTCAGCAGCGACTTGCGCAGCTTCGGCCCGACCCGTTTCTCGAAACCATCGGCGAGGCTGAAGGCTGCAGGCACGATGACGAGCGTGAGCAGGGTGGACAGGACCAGACCGCCGATCACCGTCACGCCCATCGGCGCGCGGAAGGCGCCGTCGCCCGAGATCGACAGGGCGGTGGGCACCATGCCTGCCGTCATCGCCACGGTGGTCATGACGATCGGCTGCGCGCGCTTGTGCCCGGCGTCCATGATCGCGGTGAGCTTGTCGACGCCCTTGGCCATCTCCTCGATCGCGAAGTCGATCAGCAGGATCGAGTTCTTGGCGACGATGCCCAGCAGCATCAGGATGCCGATGTAGACCGGCATCGAGATCGGCTGTCCGGCAACCGTCAGCGCCAGCATGCCGCCCAGCGGCGCCAGCAGCAGCGAGGCCATGTTCACCAGCGGCGAGACGAAGCGCTTGTAGAGCAGCACCAGCACCGCAAAGACCAGGAAGATGCCCGAGATGACGGCGGTGACGAAGTTGGTGATCATCTCCGCCTGCCACTTGTCCTCGCCGACGGGGGCGTTGGAAACGCCCATCGGCAGGTTCTTCATGATCGGCAGGTTCTGGATCTGCGTCATGATCGGCCCCTTGACCTGACCTTCGCCAAGGTCCGCGCCGACGAAGATGCGGCGCGACTGATTGTAGCGCTGGATCTGCGTGGGGCCTGCGCCGAAGCGGATTTCGGCTACCCGCTTCAAGGGCACGGTGCCGCCGCTGACGGTGGAGACCGGGAGGTTCTCGATCGTCGAGAAATCGCGGCGCGAGGTGCGGTCGAGGATCACGCGGATCGGCACCTGACGGTCGCTCAGCGAGAACTTGGCGGCGTTCTGGTCGATCTCGCCCAAGGTCGCGATGCGGATGGTTTGGCTAAGCGCAGCCGTCGTCACGCCAAGCTGCGCGGCGAGGTCGGGGCGCGGCACGATCAGCAGTTCGGGGCGCTGCAGGTCGGCGGCGATGCGCGGTGCAATGACGCCGGGGATCGCGCGCATCTGCTCCACAAGGGTCTGCGCGGTCTTGTTGAGCAGTTCGGAATCGCTGCCCGACAGCATGATCGACAAGTCGCGGCCCGACCCGAAACCACCGGACTGCGAGGCGAAGCTGACGCGGGCATCGGCAACGTCCTGCAACTGCGGCGCCATGCGGCGTTCGAACTCGATGCTGGTCGCCTCGCGCTCCTTGGCGGGCTTGAGGGCGATGTAGAGCGTGCCGGAACCTTCGCCCGCGAACTGCAGCACGCGCTCGACCTCCGGCTGCTTTTCGAGCAGGCGCGAGACACGGCCACCGATCGCCTCGGACTGTTCGAGCGTGGTGCCGGGCACCATCTCGATCTTGACCTCGCTGGTGTCGTTGTTGGTGCTCGGCTGGAACTGCTGCGGCAGACCGGCGAGCAGCGCGAACGTCACGACGAGCGCATAGACCGAGGCGCAGAAGGCGTAGAAGCGGTGGTCGTGCATACGCGCGATCACGCGATCGGTGTAATAGCGATACCAGCGGCCCAAGGCGCCCATCGCGCTCGCCAGCAGGCGGAACAGCTTGCCCAGCAGCCAGATCGCCACGGGAATGGCGAGCGGGGAGAGGATCGCGGCAATCACGAAGGCGGCGCCCTTGAGGCCGATCCTGGTGATGCCGGTCTGCAGCGCTGTAAACAGCAGTCCGGAGGCGGCGAGTCCGGCAGCGATCAGCAGGACGAACGCGATCGTGGCGACCAGGGCATAGGCGGGGTGGAACGGCTGGCGCACCAGCGCAGCCTTGCGGCGATGCGCCTCGGTGCTGTCGAGCGTCCAGGCGAGAATCTTCATGTAGACGTCCATCGCTTTGCCGCCGCCGTGCTCGGCATGGCCGTGCGCCTTGAGGAAGTAGGCCGCGACCATCGGCGTGATCACGCGCGCGACGGCAAGGCTCATCAGCACCGCGACCACGACGGTCAGGCCGAACGCCTTGAAGAATTGCCCCGGAATGCCCGGCATCAGGCCCACCGGCAGGAACACCGCGACGATCGAGAAGGTCGTCGCGACGACCGCGAGGCCGATCTCGTCGGCGGCGTCGATCGAAGCCTGATAGGCGCTCTTGCCCATGCGCATGTGGCGCACGATGTTCTCGATCTCGACGATGGCGTCATCGACCAGCACGCCTGCGACGAGGCTGAGCGCAAGGAGCGAGAGGAAGTTCAGCGTGAAGCCCAGAAGGTCCATGAACCAGAAGGTCGGGATCGCCGAGAGCGGGATCGCCAGCGCCGAGATCATCGTCGCGCGCCAGTCGCGCAGGAACAGGAAGACGATAACGATCGCCAGCACCGCGCCCTCGACCAGCGCCTCCATCGAGGAGGTGTACTGCCCGCGCGTGTAGTCCACCTGCGAGAACAGGCGAGTGACGTGAATGTCGGGGTGGGACTTCTGGATTTCCTTCAGCTTCTCCATCGCCGCGTCGTAGACGGCGACGTCGGAGGCGCCGCGGGCTCGCTCGAAGCCGAAGGTGACGACTTCGCGGCCGTTGACGCGGGCGATGTCGGTCTGTTCGGAGAAGGCGTCATGGACGCTGGCGACGTCGGTGAGCTTCACCGAGCGCCCGTTGCCGAGGTTGATGCGCTTTTGCGAAAGATCGTAGGCGGTCTCGGCATTGCCCAGCACACGAACCGACTGGCGCGAACCGGCGATTTCGGCCTGACCGCCCGCCGCATCGACGTTGACCTGACGCAGCACGTTGTTGAGGGCTTCGGCGCTGACGCCCAGCGCCTGCATGCGCTGCGGATCGACGACGACGCGAATCTCTCGGTTGACGCCGCCGTCGCGGCTGACGGTGGCCATGCCCTCGACGCCGAGCAGGGTCTTGGCGATGGTGTCGTCCACGAACCAGCTGAGCTGCTCGATCGTCATGTCGTCGGCGCGCACCGCGAAGTAGGCGAGCGAGCCGCCGCCGCCCGCCTCGATCTTCTGGACCTGCGGTTCGAGGATGCCGTCGGGCAACTGGCCGCGCACCTGATCGACCGCGTTCTTCACCTGCTGGGTCGCGACGTCGACATTGGTGCCGACCGAGAAGAACACCAGCGTGGTCGAGCGGCCTTCCGAGGCGGTGGACTGGATTTCCTCGACGCCGGGGATCGAGCGGACCGAACCCTCGACGATCTGGGTGATCTGCGTCTCGATCTCGGTCGGGGCGGCGCCCGGCTGCGAGACGCCGATGTGCACGCCGGGGAACTCGACGTCCGGCATGTTGTTTACGTCCATCCGGTTGAACGAGACGATGCCGGCGATCATCAGGCCGATGAAGAAGACGATCGGGATGATCGGGTTGCGGATCGACCAGGCCGAGATGTTGCGCATGGGTTCGGCTCGCCCGTTACTTGGCTGCAGTCGAGGGGCGCGGCTTGACCTTGTCCCCGTCGTTGAGGAAGCCGCCGGCGCGCATCACGATCTTCTCGTCGCCATTGAGGCCAGAAGTGACGGTGATGCCGGTCGCGGTGACGAGGCCGGTCTTGACTGCCTGTCGATGGACGCGGTCGTCCTTGCCGACGACGTAGACGAACGAGCCCTTGGCGTCGTTCTGGATCGCGGATTCGGGCAGCATCGGCGCAACGACGGTGCCGCTCTCGATCACGGCAGTCGCGAAGCCGCCGGGGCGCAGCGCCGGGTCGTACTTGAGCGCGATGCGGGCGGTGCCCTGGCGGGTGGTGTTGTCGATGGTCGGCGCAAGCTGCCAGACCTGTCCGGCGAAGCTCCTGCCCGAGCCGACCGGGGTGACGTTCGCGGTGACGCCGATGTGCAGCTTGGCGAGGTCGTCTTCCGAGAGCAGGGCCAGCAGTTCCATCTCGCCATCGCGGGCAAGGTTGAACAGCACGCCGCTGCCGCCGCTCACCACCTGCCCAACCTCGACGTTGCGCGCGAGGACGAGGCCCGAGGCGGGCGCGACGATGTTGAGCCGGGCATTCTGCGCCTGCAGCTGGCCGAGCGTGGCGCGGGCTACGCCGACGCGGGCGACGGCGGCATCGCGGGTCGCGGTCAGCTGGTCGATGTCGGCCTTGGAGATGAAGCCGCGATCGACGAGCTTGAGCCCGCGATCGAGATTGGCCTGCGCCAGTCGGGCGTCTGCCTCGGCCACGCGGATCTGGGCGGACTGGCTGGCGGCCGACTGGACCTGCACCGAACGGTCGATGACCGCAAGGACCTGGCCCTTCTGCACCCAGTCGCCTGCGTCCACGCGCACTTCGCGCACTTCGCCGCCTTCGCCGACCGAGCCCACGGGCATCGCACGGCGTGCCGCAAGCGAGCCGGTTCCGGTGATTTCCCCGGCAACGCTGGAGCGGCCGGGCACCACGACCGAGACGACGGGAACCTGCGTGGTGTCGGCATCGGCTGTGTCGGTCGCCTCGCCCTTGTGCAGCACGAACCACAGCGCGGCTGCCAGCAGCACGACGGTGACGATGACGAGCACGATGACCCGGCGCGAGCGACGGTCGAGCGCATCGTCCCTGTCGAGCGACGTTCCCGTCGCGTCGAAGACGTGAAGTTCGTCTGCGTGCCCACCGACCTGAGAGGGGCCGGCTTCAATCTTGCCATCGTAGTTCATCTGTTCACCGCACGCATGCACGCGCCCCCTGGCGGCGTGCTCTCCCGCCGTATCGTCCGCCCTCGCGCCTTTATTCAGGCGGGCTGCCGATATGGCTTAAACCGCTGGATTCATATACTCGCGGGAACAGGGTGGCAACGCGAACCGGGTTTCACGTCGACAGGCATCGACGAACGACTTCATTGCGCAAGTCGGGCTGGCTAAATGCGATTTATGGCGCCTAGACGCGAAATGGCGACCGTGAAGATGCTTCACGGTCGCCTTTTCTTGTCGTCAGCTATGCTGCAGGGGGTCAGAACTTCTGCTGGCGCTCGTAGAGATCGCGGTAGTGTTGGATTCTGGTCACACGCAGGCCCTGCATCCCTGAGCGATCGACCGCACGCTGCCACGAGGCGAATTCCTCGAGCGTGAGGCAGTAGCGCTCGCACACTTCGTCGATGGTCAGCAGGCCGCCGTTGACGGCTGCGACGACCTCGGCCTTGCGGCGCACGACCCAGCGCGTGGTGTTGGCGGGGGGGAGATCGGCAACCGTCAGCGGCTCGCCGAGCGGGCCGATTACCTGTGCCGGACGGATTTTCTGGTTCTCGATCATCTTTACCCTCGTTCGCCGCTATCGTTCACATCGGCGACTGGAGAATCCTTGCCTTCAACGGGCTTGCCATTGCTTGAAGCATCAAGGTTAACGGTCCTTGAGCATTCTTCGTAAGCATTGAGGGCCGAGGCGGCGCACCCGTCGAAGCTGCCGCGCAGCCGAAGCCGCGTGGCCGCCGCGTCCTCTCCCAGCACGCCGAGCCGGTCGTGCGTGGCGAAGAGGCGGGAGCGCAGCGCCTGCCAGTCGATCATTGCGGGATCGGCGGGAAGGTGCCCTTCGGAAAGCCCGTCGCAGCCCGGAACCGCAGGTATCCCTGCGGTGCGACCCGGAGTGTCCCCAGTACTCGGCCCTGTATCGGGGGTCATGTGATGTGGTGCGACGTTCATGATGCAGCCCCTATAACCCGCAGGTGGTCAAGGGATCGTAAAAGCCCGCTTTACCCTTTCTTCACGCTCGGCGAGGGGGCGAAAAAGGCGGAGGATAGGAATCCGGCGCGCTTGGCTGTATGTGCGGCTCCACCATGACCGTCTCTGCCGATCTTCTTTCCGGGCTCGACCCGGCCGACCTGTTCCAGCTTGCCGAGCCTCTTTCCGCCCGTCGCATCGTCGTGGCCATGTCCGGGGGCGTGGACAGTTCGGTGGTCGCAGCGCTGGCCGCCGCAAGCGGGGCGGAAGTCATCGGGGTGACGCTGCAGCTTTACGACTACGGCGCCGCGACCGGCCGCAAGGGCGCCTGCTGCGCGGGCGACGATATTCGCGACGCGCGCGCCGTGGCTGACCGACTCGGCATCGCGCACTACGTCTTCGACCATGAGAGCGCCTTCCGCGAGGAAGTGGTGGAACGCTTCGCCGACGATTACCTCGCCGGGCGCACGCCGATCCCCTGCATCCGCTGCAACATGGGGCCCAAGTTCACCGACCTCCTGACGATGGCGAAGGAACTGGGCGCGGACTGCCTCGCCACCGGCCACTACGTGCGCCGGGTGATGGGCGCGGCGGGTTCCGAGCTGCACCGCGCCCTCGATCCGGCGCGCGACCAGAGCTACTTCCTTTACGGCACCACCGAGAAGCAGCTGGATTTCCTGCGCTTTCCGCTGGGCGGCCTGCCCAAGACAGAGACGCGGCGGCTGGCTGAGGCGGCGGGTCTGCGCGTCGCTGCCAAGCCCGACAGCCAGGACATCTGTTTCGTGCCCGATGGCGATTACGCCAAGATCGTGCGCGCGGTCCGCCCCGAAGGCGAGGCGCCGGGCGAGATCGTTCATGCCGAGACCGGGGCGGTGCTCGGTAACCATCGCGGCGTCATCCACTACACCGTGGGCCAGCGCCGCGGCCTTGAGATCGGCGGCCAGCCGGAGCCGCTCTACGTCACCGGCATCGAGGCCGAAACCCGGCAGGTCCGTGTCGGCCCGCGCCGTCTGCTGGCCACCGCCTCGGCACGGCTGGTGGAGACCAACCGCATAGGCCCGATTCCCGATGCGCCGCTGACCGCCAAGGTGCGCTCGCTGGCCAAGCCGGTGCCGATCATGCTCGACGGCCCGCTGGGCGAGGGTGCGGATACGACGATCCGCTTCGCCGAGCCCGAATACGGTGTCGCGCCGGGGCAGGCTGCGGTGATCTATGCCGGGGAACGCGTGATCGGCGGCGGTTGGATCGATTCGACTGAAAGCGCGGCGTAAAACTGGACTCTCATTCCCCTCCCGCTTGCGGGAGGGGGCAGGGGTGGGCACCCCCTCAATCCTGCCAAGGCTCCAGCCGGCACCCGCGCGCGGGATCGAAATCCGCGCTCTGCTTCGCCAGCAACGGCACTGAGGCCCTGACCGTGCGCGTATCGGCGTCTTCCGACAGCGAGACCCAGCGCCCTGCACCAGCAAGCCCCGCCACCTTGAGATCGCCCTCGCAGGTATCCATCGGCCGCTGCGACACGAAGCGGCACACGCAGCCCACCCGCGCGCCATAGGCGGCGCCGACGAGCGCCTCCTCACGCAGCCCACGCCACATCCAGCCCAGCCACAGCACCAGCGCCAGCAGCGCGATCAGGATCACGTTGCGCTTCCAGCGCGAGGGCTGTCGTGTCGGATAGGCCGCACCTGCCGCCCTATCCCCCGGTCCGGGTTGCCCGGATGTTGCCATTCTCAAACGCCTCGCACATGACCGGCGCGCCATGTCGGTGCGCCGTCCCCCCCTTATCGCCGCGATGCTCATGCTGCCAGCCCTGTGGGGCTGCGGCTCCGGCGCGCCTGAAGGACCGCCGCCGCCAAGCACCGAATCGCTCGCCGCGATCAAGGATTCCGGCGGCGCCCCGCGCGAATCGCTGGGCCGCACCATCGATCGCCTGTTCGACGACGAAGCCGTGGGCAAGACCGACGCCCTCGTCATCCTCAAGCGCGGCGCTGTCGTGGTCGAACGCTACGGCGAGGGCGTGAAGCCCGATTCGCGCCTGCCCGGATGGTCGGCGGGCCAGTGCGTGACGGCGCTGATGATCGGCCAGCTGGTCAGCGACGGCCGCCTGCGCCTCAACGAATCGGCGCCGGTGCCCGAATGGCAGCGCCCCGGCGACCCGCGCGGCGTCATCACCCTGCGCCAGCTCCTGCAGATGCGCTCGGGCCTGCGTCACGTCGAGACGAGCAGCGCCGGGACCGGCCGCATCGAGGACGAATCGGACCGCATGCGCATGCTGTTCCTCGACGGCCGCGACGACATGGCCTCCTACGCCGAGGCGCAGCCGCTGGAGGCCCCGGCGGGCAAGATCTTCGTGCATTCCTCGGCCAGCGCGGTGATCCTTTCCGACCTTGCCGCACGGGTACTCTCGCCCGACCACGACGCGTTGCGGCGCAGGGCGGCGGTGAGCGACTATCTGCGCAACCGCGTGCTGCAGCCGATCGGACTGGGCTCGGCGATCGTCGGGTATGACCGGGCGGGGACGATGATCGGTTCGGGCATGATCGCCATGACCGCGCGCGACTGGGGCAATCTGGGCGAGTTCATCCGCCACACCGGCTCGGTCGGCGGCGCGCAGATCCTGCCGCGCCGCTGGATGCAATTCATGCTGGAGCCGAGCCCGCGCGAACCCGGCTATGGTGCCGGCGTATGGCTCAATCGCGGCGAGGCGAGCGACGGCGCCCGCCTGTGGCCCGGCGCAGCGGAGAAGGACGTCTTCGCGTGTCTGGGGGACTATGGGCAGTTCGTGATCGGCTCGCCCGGGCAGCTGCTGACCGTCGTGCGGATCGGCCACAGTAATCCGGCGCAGGCGCGTGAAGTGCATGACCGGCTGGGCGCGCTGCTGGCGCTGTTTCCGAAGAATTGAGGGGCGGGCGGGGTGCCCACCGCTACACCCCTCGTCATTGCGAGCGAAGCGAAGCAACCCAGGGCGGCGTAATGCTGCCCTGGGTTGCTTCGCTTCGCTCGCAATGACCAAATGGTGTTTGAATTTAGACCGTGAAGCTCTCACCGCAACCGCAGGCACCCTTGGCATTCGGATTGTTGAACACGAAGCCGGCGGTGAAATCGTCCTCCACCCAGTCCATCGTGCTGCCGACGAGGTACAGCACCGAGGCACCGTCGATGTAGAACAGGCCACCGGGAGTCTCGATCTTCTCGTCGAACTTCGCGTCCTCGTTCACGTAATCAACCGAGTAGGCGAGGCCCGAGCAGCCCCGGCGCGGGGTGGAGAGCTTCACGCCGATTGCGCCTTCGGGGGCCTCGCTCATCAGCTTGGCGATGCGCGTTTCCGCGTTCGGCGTCAGGATGACGGCGGCGGGGCGGGCAGGGCGGGTCTTGGTCCCAGTGGTGGGGGTCGTTTCGGTCATGAGAGCCTCTTTTGCCAGAACAGCGCATGTCCGGCCTCAGGGTCGAGCTGGTAGTCGCCGTAGCCCAGCGATGCGTAGAGTTCCTTGGCGCGGTGGTTTCCGCTCAGCACTTCGAGCGTGATCTTGCAGGCACCGCGCGTGCGGGCTTCCGCCTCGATCGCGGCGAACAGGGCGAGGGCGATGCCTTTGCCGCGATGGGCAGGGGCGACGGCTATGTCGTGGATGTTGACCAGCGGCCGCGCCGCGAACGTCGAGAAGCCGGTGAAGCAATTGGCGATGCCCACCGCCTCACCGTCAAGCCGTGCCAGCAGCACGAAGGCTCCGGGCACCTGTGCCAGAGCCGGCACCAGTCGTTCGCGCACGTCCGGTGAAAGCGGCTCGCCACCGCCCATCGGATCGCGCGCATAGACGTCGAGCATCGCCACGATCGCTGCCGCATCGGCAGGATCGGCGAAGTTCGCGCGCGCGATCACAAGGTCGGGGGCGAGTGTATCGCTCACAGCATTCCCAGTTCCAGCTTGGCCTCGTCGGACATCTTGGCCATGTCCCACGGCGGGTCCCAGACGAGGCTCACTTCGCAGTCGCGCACGCCGGGGACCGCGGAAACGCGCAGTTCCACTTCGCCGGGCATCGATTCGGCCACCGGGCAGTGCGGGGTGGTGAGGGTCATGATGACCTGCACCGATGCCTCGGGCGAAACTTCGACGCCGTAGATCAGGCCGAGGTCGTAGATGTTCACCGGAATCTCGGGGTCGAAGATCTCCTTAAGCGCATCGATCACGCCGTCGTAGATCGCGCCGCCCGGGTCGGACGGGTCGATTCCCTGCGGCTTCTCGGCGAGGAAACCGTCGAGATAGTCGCGCTTGCGTTCTTCCGCAGGCGGGGCGACGTCGTCCACCCGCGCGCGCGGGGCGGGCGGTGCTGCGTCCACTTCCTCGACGGTAAAGCTGGGTTTCTGATCGCTCATCCGAAAATTCTCCTGGTGCGCTCGATCCCTTTCAGGAGCGCCTCGATATCGCTTTCATCGCTGTAGAGCCCGAAGCTGGCCCGCGCGGTCGCGGGGACGCCAAGGTGCTCCATCAGCGGCTGGGCACAGTGATGCCCGGCGCGGATCGCCACGCCTTCCTCATCCAATATGGTGCCGAGATCGTGCGGATGCACCCCGTCGAGCGCAAAACTGACGATGCCGAGCGAATCGTCCGGCCCGAACAGCGTCACGTCGTTGCGCTTGCGCAATTCGCTGCGCAGCGCGGCAGCAAGATCGCGCTCGTGCTTTTCGGCGCGATCGAGGCCGATATCACCGAGCCAGTCCATCGCGGCGGCCATACCGATGGCCTCGACGATGTTGGGCGTGCCGGCCTCGAACCGCTGCGGGGCCGGGGCGTAGGTGGTGCCCTCGAAGGTGACCTTGTCGATCATCGAGCCGCCGCCCTGCCAGGGCTGCATGGCGTCGAGGATCTCCTTGTGCGTCCAGAGTACGCCGATTCCGGTCGGGCCGTAGAGCTTGTGCGCGGAGAAGGCGTAGAAGTCGCAGTCGAACGCCTTGACGTCGAGCGCGAGGCGCGGCGCGGCCTGGCAGCCGTCGACCAGCAGCTTCGCGCCGACCGCATGCGCCAGCTTCGCGGCGCGCGCGACGTCGAGCACCGAACCCAGCACGTTGGAAACATGCGCGAAGGCGACCAGCTTGTGCGCGGGCGTCAGGATGCGCTCGGCCGCGTCGAGGTCGATGCGCCCCTCGGCGTCGAGCGGGCAGACGTCGATCTCCACGCCGTTCCTCAGCAGTTGCCAGGGCACGATGTTGGAGTGGTGCTCCAGCGTCGAGAGCAGGATGCGGTCGCCGGGCTTGAGGTTGGCGACGGCCCAGCTCTGCGCGACAAGGTTGATCGATTCGGTCGCGCCGCGCGTGAAGACGATCTCGTCCTCCTCGGCGTTAAGAAACGCGGCGGTGCGGCGGCGGGCCGCCTCGAACGCCAGCGTCATGTCGGCCGAGCGCGCGTAGACGCCGCGATGCACGGTAGCATAGTCGCGGCCCATCGCGGCGACGGTGGCGTCGATCACGGCCTGCGGTTTCTGCGCGGTGGCGGCGGTATCGAGATAGTGCCAGTCGCCCGCGAGACCGGGGAACTGGCTCTTGAGCGCGAGTTCTGCCGTATCGAGGCTCACAGGATCGCCTCCAGACGGGCGATCGCCGCCGCGCTCAGTTCCTCTTCGCCCGCCGCGCCGGTGAAGGCTTCGGCGATGAAGGCCTGCAGCATCAGGCGCTTGGCCTGCGGCGGCGTGAGGCCACGGCTCATCAGGTAGAACAGGCCCTGTGCGTCCAGTTCGCCCACCGCGCAGCCGTGCGCGGCCTTGACGTCGTCGGCGTAGATTTCCAACTCCGGGCGCGCATTGGCGGTCGCCGTGCGTTCCAGAAGCATGGCGCGGACCGACTGCTCGGCATCGGTGCCGTCGGCGCCGCGCTCCACCGCGATGCGGCCGAGGTAGGTGCCGACCGACTTGCCCGCGAGCACCGTGCGCACGATCTGCTCGGACGTGGCGTTGAGGCCGGCGTGGGTGACTTCGGTGACGATTTCCAGCGTCTCCTCAGCCGTAGCCAGTTGCGCCGCGCCCAGGGTGAAGTCGGCGCCTTCGGCCAGCCGCACGTCCACCGCGATGCGGCCATAGGCCGGCCCGGCGGTCAGCACGCGCAGGTCGAACTTCGCGCCCTTGCCCAGCGTGATGGCGATGTGGCGGGCGACGGCCCCGGCGCCGGTCTCGACGATCTGCAGCGCGTCCTCCGCGCCGTCCGCGACCGTGATCTCCTCGGTCACGATCGGCCAGACGGTCTCCAGCGCCGCGATGTCGGAGTAGCGGAAGTCCTCGTCCTTGCGGGTAGGGAGGGCGAGTTCGACGTTCATGCCGCTTCCTGCACCACCGCCTCGTAACCCTCTTCCTCAAGCCGCAGCGCGAGGTCGGGACCGCCCGACTTGACGATACGACCGTTCGCGAGGACGTGGACGAAGTCCGGCTTCACGTAGTCCAGCAGGCGCTGGTAGTGGGTGATGAGCAGCACCGCCTTGTCGGGTGCACGCATGATCGCGTTGATGCCTTCGCCGCAGATGCGCAGCGCGTCGATGTCGAGGCCGGAGTCGGTCTCGTCGAGGATCGCTAGCTTCGGGTTCAGGATGCCCATCTGCACCATCTCGGCGCGCTTCTTCTCGCCGCCCGAGAAGCCGACGTTCACCGGGCGCTTGAGCATGTCCATGTCCATGCGCAGCAGGCCGGCCTTTTCCTTGGCGAGCTTCAGGAATTCGCCGCCCGAAAGCGGTTCCTCGCCGCGGCCCTTACGCTGGGCGTTGGCCGCTTCGCGCAGGAACTGGACGAAGGAGACGCCGGGGATCTCGACCGGGTACTGGAAGCCCAGGAACAGGCCTGCTGCCGCGCGCTCATGCGGTTCGAGTTCGAGCAGGTCGTGCCCGGCGAAGTCCACCGAACCACCGGTCACTTCATAGCCGGGACGGCCGCCGAGCGTGTAGCCCAGCGTCGACTTGCCGGCGCCGTTGGGGCCCATGATCGCGTGGATCTCGCCCGGATTGATGGTGAGCGACAGACCCTTGAGGATCGGCTTGTCAGCGACGTTCGCCTGGAGATTATCGATCTTGAGCATGGGTTATCCTTCGTCGCTCACGAACGTCCCTGCCGGACGCGAGCCTGCCTTCTTGCGCGCGGAGCGCTTGTCGAAGGGCACATTGAGTTCGGTGTTGATTTCGCGGACCACGGTATCGACGTTGCCGATCACTTCCTCTTCCGAGAAGCGCAGCACGCGGATGCCCACTTCGGTGAGCTTGCGGTCCTGCAGTTCGTTGACGTCGGGGTTGGAATCCTCGGCGCTCAGCTGCACCACGATCCAGCGCGAGGGGCAGGCGAAATCGACGATGGTGGAGCCGACCACCGACTGGCGGATGAACTTCACCCCGCCCAGCTTCGATCCGGAAAGCTGCGCCCACAGCGCCTTCTGCGCATCGGTGGGATTGCGGCGCTGGTCGCGCGCGCGTTCCTTCAGCGTTTCCAGCCGCGCGCCGGTGAGGGCGAAGCTGGCCTTGGCGTCCTTGGGCGCGCTTTCCGCGCGGCTGATGCCCAGGGTCTTGCGGGCGGCGGTCATGGTATAAATCCTTGTGTGTACTGTTCTTTTGTATCGTCACCCTGAACGTGTCTCAGGGTCCATTGTGCCTCTCGCCCCGTGCCTTGCCGCAGCGAACCGACCGGGCGGCTGGTGAACCGAGCCTCCGGTCTGCGCTGCCCGATGGACCCTGAAACAAGTTCAGGGTGACGCGGGGAAGAGGAGAGGGCGGGCACTACCCCACCGAACCTTCTAGGCTGATCCCCAGCAGCTTCTGCGCTTCCACCGCGAACTCCATCGGCAGCTGCTGAAGTACTTCCTTGGCGAAGCCGTTGACGATCAGCGCCACCGCCTGCTCGGTGTCGAGGCCGCGCTGCATGGCGTAGAACAGCTGGTCGTCGCTGATCTTGCTGGTGGTCGCCTCGTGCTCGATCTGGGCGCTGGGGTTCCGCACTTCGATGTAGGGCACCGTATGCGCGCCGCACTCCTTGCCGAGCAGCAGCGAATCGCACTGGGTGAAGTTGCGCACGCCCTCGGCATTGGCGGCGACGCGGACGAGGCCGCGATAGGTGTTGTTGCTCTTGCCCGCCGAGATGCCCTTGGAGATGATCGTCGAGCGGCTGCCCTTGCCGTTGTGGATCATCTTGGTGCCGGTATCGGCCTGCTGGTAATTGTTGGTGACGGCTACCGAGTAGAACTCGCCCACCGAATCCTCGCCGTTGAGGACGCAGCTGGGATACTTCCACGTCACTGCGGAGCCGGTTTCCACCTGGGTCCAGCTGATCTTCGAACGGGCGCCCTGGCACAGCCCGCGCTTGGTGACGAAGTTGTAGATGCCGCCCTTGCCGTTGGCATCGCCGGGATACCAGTTCTGGACGGTGGAGTACTTGATCTCCGCATCTTCCATCGCGACCAGTTCGACGACGGCGGCGTGCAGCTGGTTCTCGTCGCGCATCGGCGCGGTGCAGCCTTCGAGGTACGAGACGTAGCTGCCCTTTTCCGCGACGATCAGGGTGCGCTCGAACTGGCCGGTGTTCTCCGCGTTGATGCGGAAATAGGTGCTCAGCTCCATCGGGCAGCGCACGCCTTCGGGGATGTAGACGAAGGTGCCGTCCGAGAAGACCGCGCAGTTCAGCGCCGCGAAGTAGTTGTCATGCACCGGCACGACGCGGCCCAGCCACTTCTTCACGAGGTCCGGGAATTCGCGGATCGCCTCGGAGATTGAGCGGAAGATCACGCCCGCCTGTTCCAGCTCCTTACGGAATGTGGTGGCGACCGAAACCGAATCGAACACCGCGTCTACCGCGACCTTGCGCGCGCCCTCGACGCCGGCGAGCACCTTCTGCTCCTCCAGCGGAATGCCCAGCTTTTCGTAAACGCGCAGGATTTCGGGATCGACCTCGTCGAGGCTGGCCAGCGCGTCCTTCTTCTTGGGCGCGGCCCAGTAGTAGGCTTCCTGATAGTCGATCGGCGGAATATCGAGCTTCGCCCAGTCCGGCGGCGTCATTTCCAGCCACTTTGCGTAAGCCTTCAGGCGCCAGTCGAGCATCCATTCCGGCTCATCCTTCTTGGCCGAGATGAAGCGGATGGTGTCTTCGGACAGGCCCTTGGGACCATATTCCTGTTCGATGTCGGCGACCCAGCCGTGTTCGTACTCGGCGACTCGGGCAGCGGCTTCGCGCGCGGCCTGGTCGCGTTCTACGGGGAGGGTTTCTTCGGTCATCTCAAACTTCCTCGACGAGCTGGGTCAGCGCCACCTGGGCGAGCGCCCCGCGCACGGCCGCATTCACTTGCGGCCAGTGGCCTTTTACGTTGCAACAGGAATCGAGCGTGCAATCGCTCTTCACCCGGTCGATGCAGGCGGTGAGGGCGATCGGCCCTTCCACTGCCTCGACGATGTCCGCCAGCGAGATCGCTGCCGGCGGCCGGGCGAGTCGCAGCCCGCCGCCGACGCCGCGCGACGAGCGCATGAGGCCGGCGGCTGACAGCTTGCTCACCAGCTTCTGCACCGTGGGAGCGGGCAGGCCGGTCTCCTCCGCCAGCTGGGCGGCGGAAATGCGCGCACGCTTGCCCCCGGCCTGCTCGATGAGCGAGCAGGTGCCGCAATGCCGCGCCGCAGCGGACATTATGACGACGGCATAGTCTGTCATGCTCGACAGGCGCATGGTGGGGTTCTCGAGTTCCTGCGTTTAAATCGGATCAATTCTTTCCGATTTGCACCTAGTGCAGGGCGCCGGGCGTTTCAATGGGAGTTTCGCACCTGCGAGCGGTTCGCACGGTTGATCGCTGCCGCGCCATAGCTCGTCGCAAAACTTACGCAAGCCATGGAAAAACGCTTGCCTGACCGTCGATCTGTGGGAGCCTGACGTCAGGAATGGCGAAAAAAGGCGGTTCCCGATCAGATCGGAAACCGCCTTAAGTTAAAAAGAACTCGAGCGCATCCCGCTACGAGCCCTTCGGGTCGCAAAACTCGTGTATGCTCCGGATGGGGCGATTTATTGTATAAACGCGACACGTTCGCAGGTCCGGATGGGCCTTGAAGCTCCCTAACGGCGTTTTTCATCTCGCATTGCAGCAAGAAGAAGCGTTTGAGCAACACTGCCGAGGACGTTATGCGGCGCTCGTGCTCTATTCTCTCATCCGACCCGCCCTTTTCCGAATCGAGGCCGAGAAAGCCCATGGCCTTGCGCTCAAGGCCCTGAAGCTGTCCGGACCGGGACGCGCGCCGAGCGCCGAACCGGCGCTGGCCAGCACCATCGCGGGAATCGCCTTCCCCAGCCCGGTCGGCATGGCGGCAGGGTTCGACAAGGACGGCGAAGTGCCGGATGCGCTGCTCGGGCTGGGCTTCGGGTTCGCCGAAGTCGGCTCGATCACGCCGCTGCCGCAGGCGGGCAACCCGCAGCCGCGTCTATTCCGGCTAGTCGAGGACCACGCGGTCATCAACCGGATGGGCTTCAACAACGGTGGTGCGCAGGATGCGGTCTATCGGCTGGAAGCGCGGGTGAAGCGGCCCGGCGTGGTCGGCATCAACATCGGCGCGAACAAGGATTCGACCGACCGCGTCAACGACTACGCGATCATGGCGCGACTGATGGCGCCGCTGGCGAGCTACCTCGCGGTCAATATTTCCAGCCCGAACACGCCGGGCCTGCGCGCGCTGCAGGACGAATCGGCGCTCACCGGGCTGCTCGACGCGGTGATCGAGTCGCGCGACGAGGCTTGCGGCGGGGGTCAGCGGCCTGCGGTCTTCCTCAAGGTGGCGCCCGATCTGGAGCCCGCCGACATCGATGCCATCGCGCGAATCGCCGTCGACAAGCAACTGGGTGCGTTGATCGTTTCCAACACGACGATCTCGCGTCCGTCACTGGCCTCGCAATATAAAGGCGAGACCGGCGGCTTGTCCGGTGCGCCGCTGCGTGACCTGGCACAGCAGCGCCTGCGGGACTTCCGCAAGGCGACCGGCGGCGCGGTGCCGCTGGTCGGCGTGGGCGGTATAGCCAATGCGGCGGACGCCTGGGCGCGTATCCGGGCGGGGGCGAGCCTCGTGCAGCTTTACAGCGCCATGGTCTACGAAGGGCCGGGCATCGCCAAGGCCATCAACAAGGGTCTGCTCGAACTGATGCGCCGTGATGGCTTCGCATCGATTGCAGAGGCGGTAGGAACCGAATAAGCCTTTCTGCAATGTCCGGAAAGCTGATCCTGGGGCTGACTGCCTCGCTCGCCCTCTCTGGTTGTGCCGCGACGACGGCGACCATTACCTCGCAACCGAGTGCGAGCAGCGCGCCCGTCACTGAGCCTGCGGTCTTCGATGCCGGCATGGTCAGCGCTGCCGATCCGCGCGCGGCGGAAGCGGGGGCCTCGATCCTGCGCCGGGGGGGCAGCGCCACTGACGCTGCGATCGCGACGATGCTGGCGCTTACCGTGGTCGAGCCGCAAAGCTCGGGTATCGGCGGCGGCGGCTTCCTGATGCTGGGCAACGAGAAGGGTGAAGTCGAATCGTGGGACGGGCGTGAGACGGCGCCTAAAGCCGCGACGCCAGCGCGCTTCCTCGATTCCTCGGGCCAGCCGCTGCCGTTCCGCACCGCCGTTGTCGGCGGGCGCAGCGTCGGCGTGCCGGGCAATGTCGCTCTCGCCGCGAAGATTCACGCCGAGCACGGACGCCTGCCGTGGGCGGAGCTGTTCCAGCCCGCGATCGACCTTGCGCGGGAGGGATTCACGCTCTCTCCGCGCGGCTTCCAGTCGCTCTCGCGGCAGCCCGACACCGGCGCTCACGACGCGCAGGCGCGGGGCATCTATTACGGGTCGGACGGCAAGCCGCTTCCCGTCGGCACAACGATCCGTAATCCGGCATTGGCGAGCACGCTGGAAATGCTCGCCGCGAAGGGGCCGGAAGGATTCTACAAGGGCGATCTCGCGCGGGAAATCGCCACCAAGGTCGCCGCAGAGACGCCTGCGGACGGACGGATGACCGAGGCGGACATCGCCGCTTTCGCGGCCAAGGAACGGCCGAGCACTTGCGCGAAGTACCGCGTCTACAAGATCTGCAGCATGGGGCCGCCGTCCTCGGGCGCGACTACCGTGCTGGCGACGCTGATCCAGCTTGAAGGCTTCGATCTCGCCAAGCTCGGCCCGGATTCGCCGGTGGCCTGGCACCTCATCGCCGAGTCCGAGCGGCTGGCCTATGCCGATCGCGACCTGTTCCTTGCCGACCCCGATTTCGTGAAGGTGCCGGTGGCGGCGCTAATCGATCCGGCTTACCTCAAGCGGCGCGGGGCTCTGATCTCCGCCGATCGGACGATGCCGACCGTGAGCGCAGGGTTGCCGGCCCCCAAGCTGGCTCTCGGCAAGCATTATGTCGAACATGGCACCTCGCACTTCGTCGTCGTTGACAGGCAGGGCGACGTCGTCTCGTGGACATCGACGATCGAAAGCGCCTTCGGTTCGGGCATCATGGTCGGCGGGTTCTACCTGAACAACGAACTGACCGACTTCAGCTTCGCGCCCGAAAAGGACGGCGCGATCGTCGCCAACCGAGTCGAGGGCGGCAAGCGGCCGCGCAGTTCGATGGCGCCCACCATCGTCTATGGTCCTGACGGCAAGCTGCTGTTCGTCGTCGGCGCGGCAGGCGGGGCGACGATCCCGGTTCAGGTGATCCGCGCGCTGGTCGGCGTGCTGGACTGGAAGCTGCCGGTGGACAAGGCTCTGGCGCTGCCGGTCCTCTTCGCGCCCACCGATACCATCAACGTCGAGAAGGGCACGCGGCTGGAGGCGATGATCCCGGCGCTGCAGGCGCTCGGCCATGCGTCGGTGCGGGCCATCGAGATGCCGCTCAAGACCAACGGCGTGCTGGTGGTGGACGGCAAGCTGGTCGGCTCGGGCGACCCGCGCACCGAAGGTGTCGCCGTTTCGCAGTAAGCTTGTGGCAACCCGCCACCCCACCTAGACGTTCGCCTACAATAGAAGTTTAGAGGATACACCGGGGGCCGCCATGGACATTGCCGATTTCGACAACAGCGCCAACGTCGTGTCGCTGTTCCTCGCCCGCGCCGACGCGCTGGGCGAGGCGCCGATGCTCTGGGCCAAGCACGATGGCCAGTGGCGCTCGATCAGCTGGGCCGAGGCGGCGCGACGGGTCTGCCTGATCGCCGCGTCGCTGCGCCGCATGGGCCTGCGCGATGGCGAACGGGTGCTGATCGTCTCGGAGAACCGGCCCGAATGGTGCCTTGCCGACTTGGCGATCATGGCGGCGGGCTGCGTGACGGTGCCGACCTACACCACCAACACGACGCGCGATCACATCCATATCCTCGAGAATTCGGGCGCCCGCGCGGCGATCGTCTCGACCGCGAAGCTGGGCAAGGCGCTGCTGCCCGCAGTGGTGCAGACCGACATGTGCCGTCAGGTGATCGGCATGGAGCCGCTCGTGCCGATGCAGGGCGGGGCCTATGAAACGCACATGTGGGAGGAACTGCTCGAGGGTGACGCCGTCACGGCCCGCGCCGAGGTGGATCAGCGTATCGCGGGCATCGGGCGCACCGACCTTGCCTGCATCATCTACACCAGCGGCACCGGCGGCGCGCCGCGCGGCGTGCGCCAGCATCACGGCATGCTGCTGTCCAACGTGGCGGGGGCAGCGCAGATCATCGAACAGGACTTCGGCTGGGATCGGGGGCCGGAGAAGCGCGAGATATTCCTCTCGTTCCTGCCGCTCAGCCATGCCTACGAGCACACCGGCGGCCAGTGGCTGCCGATCGGGCTCGGCGGGCAGATCTACTACTCGGAAGGGCTCGACAAGCTCGCCGCCAATATCGAGGAAGTGCGCCCGACCGTGATGGTCGTGGTGCCGCGACTGTTCGAGGTGCTGCGCACGCGCATCATGAAGCAAATCGAGAAGCAGGGTGCCGTCGCCAACCGCCTGATGGACTGGGCGATCGGCGGCGGGATGCGCCGTCTGAACGGCAAGCGCGGGCTTCTGGATTACCCGCTGGACCTGCTGATCGAGCGCACTCTCCGCCCTAAGATTCGCACGCGCTTCGGCGGGCGGATCAAGGCGTTGGTGTCGGGCGGGGCGCCGCTCAACCCGGAGATCGGCGTGTTCTTCGACGCGATGGGGCTGACGCTTCTCCAGGGCTACGGCCAGACCGAGGCGGGGCCGATCATCAGCTGCAACCGCCCCGCAGCGGGTGTGAAGTTCGACACCGTCGGCCCGCCGATGCGCGGCGTCGAGGTGGAGATCGCCGGGGACGGCGAGATTCTCGTTCGCGGCGAACTCGTGATGTCGGGCTACTGGCAGAACGAGGCGGCGACGGCGAACGTCCTCAAGGACGGCTGGCTGCACACCGGCGACATCGGCCACATCGACGATCGCGGGCGCATCGCTATCACCGACCGCAAGAAGGACATGATCGTCAACGACAAGGGCGACAACGTCTCTCCGCAGAAGGTCGAATCGATGCTGACCCTGCAGCCGGAGATCGCGCAGGCCATGGTCTACGGCGACCGCAAGCCGTACATCGTCGGCCTGATCGTCCCCGACGCCGACTGGGCGCTGCAATGGGCCCGCGACAACGGCGAGACTTTCGATTTCCGCAAGCTGCAGGGGCTTCCGGCGTTTCGCACCGCGCTGCGATCGGCGATCGACCGGGTCAACGCCGACCTTTCGGTGATCGAGAAGGTGCGTCAGTACGCCTTCGCCGACGAGCCGTTCTCGATTGAGAACGAGGAGATGACGCCGAGTCTCAAGATCCGGCGCCACAAGCTCAAAGAGCGCTACGGCACGCGGCTGGACGCGCTTTATCGCGGCTGAGGCTTTGCCCACCCCGTCCGGCTAAGTCGCTTCGCGCCTAAGCCTTCCGGCCCTCCCGCGAGCGGGCGGGCTGAGGCCACCTTGCTTCTCCCCTCCCGCTTGCGGGAGGGGCCGGGGGTGGGTTTGGCTGAGCGAAGCCCCACCGAAGTTACAGGAAACAGACCGCCCATTGCTGCGTTGACCGGGCAAACGTCAACCACAGCGAGTGCGCCATGCGTGCCTTCCCTTGTCCGAACTGCCGCCGCCTGAATCATTTCGAAGTCCGCGTCTGCCCCGGCTGTCAGGCGACGCTGGGCTATGACCCTGCGACCGACGCCTTCCGCTTCCTCGCCGATGGCGCGACCGTCTGGCGCGATGCGCAAGGCGAGGTGGCGGATGTCGTCGTCTGCGCCAACAACAACGACTACCAGATCTGCAACTGGCTGGTGGCGAGCGATGACACGACCCCGATGTGCCGCGCCTGCCGCCACAACCGCACGATCCCCGACTTGTCCGAACCCTCGGTGCCGCCGCGCTGGGGCAGGATCGAGGCGGCCAAGCGGCGCCTGTTCCACACGCTCATGAAGCTGGGCCTGCAGCTGGAAACCAAGGCCGAGGAAGGACAGGGGCTTACCGGGGGCACGCAAGGACTCGCCTTCGACTTCCTCTACGATGCGGCGGCGGAGCAGGCGGGCAATCCGCAAATCTACACCGGCCACGACGGCGGAGTGATCACGCTTAACCTGATCGAGGCCGACGATGCCGAGCGTGAGCGGATGCGTCACGCGATGGGCGAGCCCTATCGAACCCTGCTCGGTCATTTCCGGCATGAGGTGGGGCATCACTACTGGTCGCGGCTGGTGGAGACCGATCCGCAGGAACTCGAGGGTTTCCGCGCGGTCTTTGGTGACGAGCGGATCGACTACAATCAGGCGCTGCAGGCCCACTACAACGACAACGGGTCGAAGGTCTGGACCGACGATTTCGTGAGCTATTACGCCACCTCGCACCCGTGGGAGGATTTCGCCGAGACCTTTGCGCATTATCTGCATATCGTCGACGTGCTGGCGACGGCGGGAGGCTTCGACCTTTCGCTGGCGCCTTTGCCGGGGGATGAAGTGGGGCTGGAGGTCGAACTCGACTTCAACCCCTACACCGCCGATACGCGCGCGCTGGTGGAAGCGATGGGGCCGCTGTCCTTCGCGATGAACGCGATCAACCGCTCTATGGGGCAGCCGGACCTTTACCCGTTCCATCTGTCCGATGCGATCGTCGCCAAGCTGGACTACATTCACAACTTGGCGGCGAAGGCGCGGGTGCCGGTGGCTGAGCCTGCGATGGCATAGGGTAGGGCGCTTGCCCACCCCGCTGCGACCAGCTTCGCCTGCGGCTCAGCAAGTCTCGCTCCGCTCCCGCTTGCGGGAGGGGGCGGGGGTGGGTTCTTCCCGCAGTGAAACTACGCCGCTTCCTTCTCGATGAACTCGGGGTAGAAACTGGGCTCGCGGTCGGACCAGCCGGGCGCGGTGGCGGCGGCTTCGCTGATAGAGTGGAGCAGCGTGCGGCGGCGGTCAGGGCGGATTTGCGGCAGCGCGGCGGCTCCGCAGAACGCACCCGGCAGCCACGGCCGCGCCCAGCCGCCCAGCAGGCGTTCGTAGAGGAAGCGGAAGGCGGAGAAGCTGGTCAGCCGCTCCTGCGCCAGATCGAAGGCGGCCATGCGCACCAGTTTGCCCATGAAGGCGTCGACGTCGTCGAAGCTGTAGTCGTCCGGCCGCATCGCGCGCAGGGCCTTGAGGTCCTGATAGGCCACGTACTGCTTGCGGATCGAGGCCAGTTCGCCCTCGTCGCGCGCCCAGAGCTTGAAGGCATCCTGGCGGCCGAGGCCGATGTCGAGGCTGCGCCGGATGTAGCGCTGCTCGCTGGGAGAGAAGCTGGCGAATTCGCGCAGCTCGTTGATCGTCAGACTAGCCGTACCTGCGTGGGCCATCGTGGTCGTCCCTGTCGCGGCGGGATGATCCCCGTCACGAGTCGGATTTAACCACGATCATCCTTTCTGGACGGTTTACGATGCAAAGGTTTGTATGCGCAGTTTGCCGTCAGAAACGGGAAAGGCTGGAGGCCCGTCCCGTTTCGGTACGGGCGTGCTCAGATCAGGCCGGCGAGGGGGCTCGACGGGTCGGCATAGCGGCGCTGGCCCATGCGCCCGGCGAGGTAGGCGTGGCGACCGGCCTCGACCGCCAGCTTCATCGCGCGGGCCATGCGCACCGGGTCCTTGGCTTCGGCGATGGCGGTGTTCATCAGCACGCCGTCGCAGCCCAGTTCCATCGCCACGGCGGCTTCCGAAGCGGTGCCCACGCCCGCGTCGACCAGCACCGGGACCTTCGCACCCTCGACGATGAGCCGCACGGTCACCTTGTTCTGGATGCCAAGGCCCGAGCCGATCGGCGCGCCCAGCGGCATCACCGCGACGGCGCCTGCGTCTTCCAGCTGCTTGGCGGCGATCGGATCGTCGACGCAGTAGACCATCGGCAGGAAGCCCTCGTTGGCGAGGATCTCGGTGGCTTTCAGCGTCTCGCGCATGTCGGGGTAGAGGGTGCGCGCCTCGCCCAGTACTTCGAGCTTCACAAGATCCCAGCCGCCGGCCTCGCGGGCGAGGCGCAGCGTGCGGATGGCGTCGTCGGCGGTGAAGCAGCCGGCGGTGTTGGGGAGGTAGGTGATCTTCTTAGGGTCGATGAAGTCGGTCAGCATCGGCGCCTTGGGGTCCGACACGTTGACCCGGCGCACCGCGACCGTGACGATCTCGGCGCCTGAAGCTTCGACCGCAGCGGCGTTCTGCGCGAAATCCTTGTACTTGCCGGTGCCCACGATCAGGCGCGAGGTGAAAGTGCGGCCTGCTACAGTCCAGGTGTCGGCGGGAAGATCGGTCACGGAGCGCGTCCTTTCGGGGAGGCGTGAGTCAGGAAAAGCGAAAAGGGCAGGGCAGCCCGGTCAGCCGCCGCCGACGAAGTGGACGATCTCCAGCACGTCGCCTTCGCAGAGCATCACGTCGGCCAGCGTCGAGCGCGGCGCGATCTCGGCATTGTGCTCGACCGCGACCTTCTTCGGGTCGAGGCCGATCTGCGCGACGAGGTCGGCAATGCTGGAACCGGCGGCAATGCGGCGCGGTTCGCCATTCACGGTAAGCAGGATTTCGGCAGCCATGGCTTGCCGAATAGCGCTCAACAGGCGCCGTGCAAGTTCCGAATGTGCGCGAAGGCGACGAGGGAGACGCCTGCGATCGTCAGCACCGTCTCCTCGATCCCGTGATCGACGAGGAGGGCAATGCCCATCAGCGTCAGGCCCGAGGCCCCGATCGCCAGCGGCGCGACCCGCCCGTGGCGCAGCACGCCGAAGCCGAGCGAGATGATCCCCACGACCAGCGCCAGCGCCAGTCCGATGCGGTGGATGCTGGGTGAAAGCAGTGCTTCACCGCCCAGACCCAGCACGCCGACAAGGACGACGCCGAGGATGCAATGCACCGCGCAGAGCCCGCTCAGGATGATCCCGGCACGGTCGAGGCGGTTACGAATCGCAAGAAGGGCAGTACGCATGGGCAGCCATCTATGTAACGTTGTATCATCATGCAAGGGCTACGTGCGAAATTTTCAAACAAGACTCGCCGAAAGCACGTGCCGTCGAACGCCCTCTTGCGCAAATGCCCGCAAAATCGCAGGAAACGCCCGCATGAAAGAAGAAGCAGACGCATGAGAGTGAACGACGGGCGCCCGATCATCGGGACCAGTGACGATATCGCCCCGATGGTGCGGTGGCTGCTGACGGTGGCGGTCATGGTGGTGCTGATCGTCGCGGTGGGCGGGATCACCCGGCTGACCGAGTCGGGCCTTTCCATCACCCAATGGAAGCCGCTGACCGGCGCAATCCCGCCGCTCACCGACGCGCAGTGGCAGGCCGAGTTCGCCCGCTACAAGCAGATTCCCCAATACCTCGACGTCAACGGCCCCGCCGGGATGACGCTGGCGCAGTACAAGTTCATCTATTTCTGGGAATGGTTCCACCGCCTGCTGGCGCGCACGATCGGCCTCGTCTTCGCGGTTCCGCTGGCGTGGTTCTGGTTCAAGCGCACGATCCCAGGCGGCTATAAGCCACGGCTGCTGGCGCTGTTGGCGCTGGGCGGGCTGCAGGGCGTCGTCGGCTGGTGGATGGTCTCCTCCGGCCTCAGCGCCGAAGCGCTTGACCGGGTCAGTCACTTCCGTCTCGCCGCGCACCTGCTGGTCGCGCTATTCACGCTCGGCGGCCTCGTCTGGACCGCGCTCGACCTCAAGGCGATGGAGCGCGGCGAACAGCGGGCGCGGCTGACTGGCTTCGGCGCGCTTGCGCTGGGTATGCTGACGCTGCAGCTGTTCATGGGCGCGATGGTGGCGGGCCTGCGTGCCGGTTACGTCGCAGGTGCCGGCTGGTGGAGCTGGGACGCCTGGCCGCTGATGCAGGGCAGCTTCTTCCCGGAGGGCGTGGAGTGGGTGCGAGGCTTCTTCTCCTCGCTCGTCAACGATCCTTACCTGACTCATTTCATCCATCGCTGGTGGGCCTGGGCGGTCGTCGCGGTGCTGGTGGTCATGGGCCGCAGGCTCAAGGCGAAGCATGAGCGACTGGTCTCGGTGGCGGTCCACTGCGCTTTCGGGACGCAGGTGCTGCTGGGTATCTTCACGGTCTGGTCGGGCGTGACCTTGTGGATTGCTGTCGCGCATCAGCTCTGCGGTGCGCTGCTGGTCGCGGCGACGGTGTGGGGCGCGCATACCCTCGGTCGCCGGGGGTAGGTTTTGGCCTGCCCACCGGTTGCCCACCCCGTTCGGCTAGGCAGCAAGCTGCCAAGCCTCCCGGCCCTCCCGCAGGCGGGAGGGCGAAGCGGAAACCTCTCATTTCCCTCCTGCTCGCGGGAGGGGGCAGGGGTGGGTAAGGTCTCAACGCAAACCTGACGGTATTATTTTACCTCCCTGCAATCCCGCGCATTGCTTGACTTACGCGGCCGTTTCGACGATTTGGCCGCCTTCCGCGCTATCAGGGGATTCGCTCCCGTGGCTGGCGCTCGAATTATAGGGATAGACCAGCCATGAAGGCGCTCACGAAGGTCACCCGGTCGATCAAGCCGGCCGAGGTTGAGAAGAAGTGGCATCTGATCGATGCCGAGAATCTGGTTGTAGGCCGTCTGGCCGTGATCGTCGCAGACCTGCTGCGCGGCAAGCACAAGCCCAGCTTCACCCCCCACGTTGATTGCGGCGACCACGTCGTCATCATCAACGCCGAGAAGGTGCGCTTCACGGGCAACAAGCTCAAGCAGCAGACCTATTACAAGCACACCGGCTACGCCGGCGGCATCAAGGAAGTCACCGCGGACAAGGTTCTCGCCGGTCGCTTCCCCGAGCGCGTGCTTGAAAAGGCTGTCGAGCGCATGATCCCGCGCGGCCCGCTCGGCCGTGACCAGATGCGCGCCCTGCACGTCTACGCCGGCACCGAGCACCCGCACGGTGGCACCCAGCCCGAAGCGCTCGACGTCGCTTCGATGAACCGCAAGAACAAGGTGGGCGCATAATGTCCGAGAACGAAACCGTGCAGAGCCTGTCGGACCTCGCCGAGATCGCCGGCAACGTGACCGTCGGTGACGAAACCGTCGCAGCCGCTCCCGTCTCGAACGCTCCGCTGCGCGAGCAGCAGATCGACGCGCAGGGCCGCGCTTACGCCACCGGCCGCCGCAAGGACGCCGTCGCTCGCGTGTGGATCAAGCCCGGCTCGGGCAAGATCATCGTCAACGGCCGTGACCAGGAAGTCTACTTCGCCCGTCCGACCCTGCGTCTGGTCATCAACCAGACCTTCCAGGTCGCTGGCCGCGAAGACCAGTACGACGTGATCGCCACCGTCAAGGGCGGCGGTCTGTCGGGTCAGGCCGGCGCTGTGAAGCACGGTATCGCCCAGGCTCTCGCCAAGTACGAGCCGGCCCTGCGTTCGGCTGTCAAGGCAGCCGGCTTCCTCACCCGCGACAGCCGCGTGGTCGAGCGTAAGAAGTACGGCCGCGCCAAGGCACGCCGCAGCTTCCAGTTCTCGAAGCGCTGATCGCTTCCAGAGCTTCGGCTACAAAAAGAGGGTCGCGGGAAACCGCGGCCCTTTTTCGTTGGAGTGAGCCGGCAATACTTTGAATTTCCTCTCGACGTTGCACTTTGTGGCATCGTTCTGGTACGCGCTCCGGTCTGTCCGGCTGGAGTTGACCTGCGATGGAAACATCGGTTCCCTCTGAACTGCGCGACTTTCTGGCGTCGCTGCCGATTGCACTCTCCCTCGCATCGATCGAGGGGGACCACCCGCTGCTGTTCGTCAACCAACGTTTCACCGACCTCACCGGCTATTCCAACGACGATCTGGTCGGTCGCAACTGCCGCTTCCTGCAGGGCGATGCACGTGATGGGCAGGCCCATGCGAAGTTCAGAGCCTTCCTGCAAAACGATGACACGATGGCGGCGAGGGCACCGATCATCAATTTCCGGCGAGATGGTTCGGCCTTCGTGAACCTTCTCTACCTGACGAGGCTGCGGGCCGAATCGGGGGAAGCTCGCTATCTTCTGGGCTCACAGTTCGACGTCACCCGGGTCGAGGTGGATCGCCTGCGCGCCTACGACAAGGATCTGGCCGAGGCGCTCGCCGGTTTTGCGCCCCTGAGCGTGGGATGCGGCATTGCCATTGATGACGCACTTGCGGTTATTGGCGATTCAGTCAGCCTGATGGCGCAGGCGCATTTCCGCCTGCTCGATCCATCGTCAAGCTTCAACTGAAACCGGCTTAGGGTCAGGACCCATTACTCACGCCTGCGAGGTTTGAATCAAAATGGCTCAGCGCGAGGAAGGAAGGCGAAGGAATATGTCGATATTTCCAGACTTCCTGACGCTGCGCTGGGCCATTTTGATCAAATCCCTGCGGGACGCCGGAATGGCTTCCATCTCGAACGAACCCGCCCTTGGACAGGCAACCAGCCTGCCCTGCGGCCACTTCGGCCCGATATGTTCGCCATTCCGGCGCCTCGCAGGCGTGAGTAATGGGTCCTGACCCTAAACCGACAGCAGGCGTCGATCGTACTGCGCCCGCGCCTTTTCCACTACGTCCATATTGGCGATCGTCCAGCCGTAGAGCGCCTTGAACGGGGTCTGCAGCGAACGGCCGAGCGGGGTGATTTCGTATTCCACGCCGATCGGCGAAACCGGAATGATCCGCCGCTCCAGCAGGCCATTGCGCTCCAGTCTTCGCAGGCACTGGGTGAGCGCCTTCTGCGTCACCCCTTCCAGATGCCGCTTGATGCCGTTGAAGCGCATCGGCCCGGCGTCGAGCACCGTCAGCACCATCATCGACCACTTGTCGGCGATCTGGTCGAACAGCAGGCGGCTGGGGCAATCGACGGAGAAATGCTCGCATTCGGGCATCAAGGTATCCCTGGATATACTTGCGCACCACAAGGTGCCTCATTGACGTCAGGTATCCGATATATACCTAGGCGGCTCCCCCAGCAAACCGGAGTTTCTCCGCAATGACCGCAAGTGCCCCCGACGTCCTTTTCAAGCCGTTCCGCATCGGCTCGCTCGAATTGCCCAATCGCATCGTCATGGCGCCGATGACCCGGGCCTTCGCCGCTGAGGGCATCCCCGGCGAGGCGCAGGCCGCCTATTACCGTCGCCGTGCGGAAGGTGGGGTGGGCCTGATCCTGTCCGAAGGCACGGTGATCGACCGCCCGGCTTCTCGCAACGATCCGGGCATCCCCTTCTTCCATGGCGAGCCCGCGCTGGCCGGCTGGAAGCGGGTGATCGACGCCGTGCATGGTGCGGGCGGCCGCATGGGACCGCAATTGTGGCACACCGGCGCGACCAAGAGCTTCATGACCGAATGGGTTCCCGATGCCCCCGTCGAGAGCCCCTCGGGCTACGACGCACCCGATGTGCCGCGCGGCGAGGCGATGAGCGAGGAAGCGATCGCGGACAGCGTGGCGGCGTTTGCCCGGGCGGCGGCCGACGCGAAGCGCCTTGGCTTCGACGTGGTCGAACTGCACGGCGCGCACGGCTATCTCATCGACCAGTTCTTCTGGGCCGGCAGCAACCTCAGGACCGATCGCTACGGCGGCGCCACCATCCTCGAGCGTTCGCGCTTTGCCGCCGAAGTCGTGGCGGCGGTGCGTGAGGCGGTGGGGCCGGGCTACCCCCTGATCCTGCGCCTGAGCCAGTGGAAGCAGCAGGACTACGCCGCGCGCCTCGCCGAAACGCCGGACCTCATGGCCGACTGGCTCCAGCCGCTGGTCGAAGCAGGTGTGGACGTCCTGCACTGCTCGCAGCGCCGCTTCTGGGAGCCCGAGTTCCCGGAGATCGACGGCGAGAATGGGCTGAACTTCGCGGGCTGGGCCAAGAAGCTCACCGGAGCCGCAACCATCAGTGTCGGTTCGGTGGGACTCTCCGGCGATTTCATGGCCGCGTTCGGCGGCGAGGGTTCGTCGAGCACCGGCCTCGACCGACTCGTGGAGCGCATGGAGCGCGACGAGTTCGACCTGATCGCGGTAGGCCGCGCTCTCATCACCGATGCGGATTGGGTCGCCAAGGTGCGCGATGGAAATGCGTCTGATTTGAAGGGGTTCGACGCGGCGGCGCTTGCCGAACTCGTCTGACGTTCAGTGAGAACAAATATGGAACATATAGGATTTTTCCTATAGGGTGATCGGCGGCGGCGCTTCTGCCGTCGATCCCTTGGAGGAAAAGCCAGTGTCGTTTGCTGACTTGTGCCTCTTCCTTGGGGCCTTGTTCGCCTTTGCCACCCTCATCCTGAAGGTGGTCGAGGTGAAGGGCCGGAAGTAGGCGACGGGTGGGGGATGCGTTGCAGCGTGTCCCCCAGACGTTCGGTTGTAGGCCCGGAAACGACTAAGCCCCCGCCGTTGCAGCGGCGAGGGCTTGATCCACATGGCCACAGGCCAGTGTCGTTTGCGGCGTTAACTCTACGCTTTTCGGGCGATGAGTTCAAGTTGCGCCTGTTGTTGCGCCGCCGCTTTGCCGACCACCATCAGTACATATGCTGGCCGCCGTTGATGCTCAGCGTCGATCCGGTGACGAACGCTGCGTTCTCCGAGCACAGGAACGCGCAGCCGCGCGCGATCTCGTAGGCACTGCCGAGGCGGCCAACGGGGATCTTTGCAACGATCTTCTCCAGTACCGGAGCAGGCACGGCCGCAACCATGTCGGTGTCGATGTAGCCCGGCGCGATCGCGTTGACGGTCACGCCGTACTTGGCGCCTTCCTGCGCCAGTGCCTTGGTGAAGCCGTGGATGCCGCTTTTGGCTGCGGCGTAGTTCACCTGGCCGTACTGGCCGGCCTGGCCATTGATCGAGCCGATGTTGACGATGCGGCCCCAGCCACGCTCGCGCATGCCCGAGAAGGTTGCCTTGGCGGTATTGAAGCAGCCGCCGAGGTTGACGCGCATGACGTCGTTCCAGTCGTCGAAGCTCATCTTGTGGAGCACGCCGTCGCGGGTGATGCCTGCGTTGTTGATGACGATGTCGATCGGGCCGATGTCGGCAGCGATCTTAGCGCAGCTTTCCTGCGTCGCTTCGAAATCACCCACGTCCCACTTGTACGAAGGGATGCCGGTACGCTCCGTGAAGGCGGCAGCCTTTTCTTCGTTGCCTGCGTAATTCGCAACGACGGTGTGACCGCGTTCTTTCAATGCGAGCGAAACTGCTTCACCGATACCCCGGGTTCCGCCGGTTACAATTGCAACGCGCGCCATACGTTTAGCCTTTCGTTGTGAGCATCCACCGACGACAAGGCTATGGAAGGATTATGACGGCGGCAAGGCCGACTATTGACCCAAACGCGGCATTCTTCATTGCGGATTTTGCAAGCGATATTGCTTGGATCAGAATTTGAACTGAGTGCCCACGTAAACCGCCTGGCTGTCCTGCTTGCCATCGGTAAGCGGGACGAGGCGTTCGCGCTCCTGCGAGTAACGTACACCCGCGGTGACATCGAGATTTTCGGTCACGCGGTAAGCGCCGCCGAGGTCGACTTCGCTGCCGTCGATCGCGAAGGTACGCGGGGCACGGCCCGAGGCCTTCTTTTCGTCCAGCGAGATGCGGGGGCTGAACCGCGATTCGTCATGCCTGGTCGGGCCGGGTGAAAGACTGAACTTCTTGAGGTCGGGAAGTTCGGCCATCGGTCGGCTCGGTGCCTGGGGGACGAGGTTCTGGGCGAAGTTCTGGTAGCCGCGCGACACGCCCAGATTGAAGGCGGTGGGGGCGATGCGCAGCCGTGCGGGGTCCTGGCTTGCCTGCGCGAGCGGCGCACGGCCGTGAACGATGATCGCCTGCGCCGCTTCGGGATCGACACGCACGGCAACGGTCACGGCGCGATCCCCGCGATTGGGCGTCCCGGCCGGGGTGAACGGGAAGATGTCGCCCTTGGCCAGCGAGCGCATGGCGATGGCCTGCGACAGGTTCTCCTGAGTCGCTTCCGGGGCGAGCGAATCGATCTGCCCGGCGCTGGCCGAAGGGTTGCCCTTGAAGTCGGTGGAGAAGGCGAGCACCGCGCTCGGCAATGCAAGCAGGGTCACGCAGCCTGCCAGCAGCAGGCTTCCCGTCATGCCGCCCCGGGGTGCGCCCTCACGCTCGGTACTCATCGAAAGTCCCTGTCCGCTTCTTGTCGATCCGTCCTCCCGGCCTCGCCGCGAAGGAGTGCTGCCATGATTGCTCCGGCACATTAACACGGCCTGAGTGCGAGGGCAAAGGTCGGGCCTTACCGTTCAGGGCGCGCTCATCCGCGTCCTGCTTGGGACGGGCCATCGGAAAGGCGCTCTTGCCGCTGGCCCACCGGCGGTTATAGAGGCGTTTTGACGACGGGTTCGGCGCGCGCCGCGCCTGCAGCCTCTGACATCGGATTTGGGAACGAACATGACAGCCAGCACCGACAACGGCCTCTTCACCGTGCGCACGCTGACGACCGTGGGCATCTGTGCCGCGGCAGCGCTGGCGCTGGCCGGTTGCGGCGGTGGCAGGAAGAAGGAGCAGGTCAAGCTCGCCCCTTCGCAGGTCACCACCATCGGCGTGAACAGCTACCTGTGGCGCGCCAGCCTCGATTCGGTCTCGTTCATGCCGCTGCTTCAGTCGGACAGCGCGGGCGGCGTCATCATCACCGACTGGTACGTGAACCCCAAGACCCCGACCGAGCGGGTCAAGGTGTCGATCGCCATCCTCGACCAGGATCTGCGTGCCGACGCGCTGCGCGTGACCGCAGTGCGCGAAGTGCAGCAGGGCGGCGGTTGGGTGCCCGCGCCGGTTCAGGCGGCGACCGTGCAGAAGCTTGAGGACATCATCCTCACCCGCGCCCGCGACCTGCGCCGCGACACCGTCACTCAGTAATTTTTTCAGGGCAGGCGGCGCCAATCCGCGCCGCTGCCTGCAGGAGACCAAGTTGAAATGACCGAGCGGTTCGATCCCGCACAGGCGGACACGCGCTGGCAGGCTGCGTGGGACGAAGCGCAGAGCTTCCGCGCCGATGACACCTCCTCCAAGCCGCGCAGCTACGTGCTGGAGATGTTCCCGTACCCCTCGGGCCGCATCCACATCGGCCACGTCCGTAACTACACGATGGGCGACGTGCTGGCGCGCTACAAGCGCATGAAGGGCTTCGAAGTCCTCCACCCGATGGGCTGGGATGCCTTCGGCATGCCCGCCGAGAACGCGGCGATGGAAAAGGGCGTCCACCCCGGCGGCTGGACGCGCGAGAACATCGCCAACATGAAGGCACAGCTCAAGCGCCTTGGCTTCGCGCTCGACTGGAGCCGCGAACTGGCGACCTGCGAGCCGGAATATTACGGCCAGGAACAGGCGCTGTTCCTCGACCTCTACGAACATGGCCTCGTCTACCGCAAGGAATCGGCGGTGAACTGGGATCCGGTCGACCAGACCGTGCTCGCCAACGAGCAGGTGATCGACGGGCGCGGCTGG
>JASGGD010000025.1:0-36454 GCA_047605225.1 Novosphingobium sp. | reverse complement strand
TGACCCATGCCGAGGATGGCGTATTCCTCGATCACTTCGCGACCCGCTGCGTCGATCCATGCACGACGGGCATGGGCGCCGATAGCCTCGACGTGTTCGGGCGCCTTTCGCACGCCGTGCAGGGGGCGCCACTGGTCGATGATAGCCTGGGCATTGTCTTGGCTCACGGTCGCATCGGCGGTGCCATGCCAGATCGACAGGGTGGGCCAGGGTCCCTCGTGGTCCGACGCACCGCGAACCAGTGCCGTCAGTCCCAAGGCGCTCGGCATGCCGTGTCCGCGCATCCGGTCGAACGCCTGCGGGACCGTACTTGCACATCCGTAAGGCAGGCCGGCAATGATCGCGCCGCCTGCAAACACCTCCGGGTAGGCCGCGAGCATGACCGAGGTCATTGCTCCGCCTGCCGACAAACCGGTCACGAATACGCGCGCCGGATCCAGCCCGTGCCGCGCGGTGACTGCGGCTACCATTTGTCGGATCGAAAGCGCTTCGCCCGCATCGCGCCGATTGTCGCCCGGTGAGAACCAGTTGAAGCACAGATTGGGATTGTTCTGGCGCTGCTGCTCGGGGAAAAGAAGCGCAAATCCGTGCCGGTCCGCCATGTCCGACCATCCCGCGCCAATGTCGTAGCCGGCGGCATTCTGCGTGCAGCCATGCAAGATAACGACCAGCGCCGCGTTCGCCTCCAAGGTATCGGGGATGTAGACGTATCCGCTCAGCGCTCCTGGGTTTGAACCGAAATCGGACAGTGGTGTGAGCCGGCTGCTTGCAGGGGAAAAGTCGTTTGCGGTTCCAGCGGCACGCAGAGCCGCTAGCCGGCTGATCGTATCGGAAATCTTTCGCATGCCAATTCCTTTGGGTCAGGACCGCTGCTTCAGTACACACACCAATTCATGCTGCACTGCACAATAGATGGGGGAACGAGAAAAAACTGCAAGGTTCGCTTAGGCAGCATTGATCTGGGTTAACACGTTCGTGCGGCCGTCCTGAGAGCCTCCACTTGTCCATGCTTATGGTTCGCGTCCGAGGCATTTTTCTCTTGGCCGCGCGGATCAGCTGGAGGAAGGTCGGCGCTTTACGCATGCTGGTCTCGCGGGAACCGGGATAAACGGGCGGACCAGTATCTGGTCGGGTTCGCCTGCGCTGCAGGTCGGTAACGGCGCCGACACGTCCCTTCCGTGCATGCCCGGCGAGGGCGCGCAGATAAGCGTAGCGGCCGTCCGACCACCGCCTTGATCGGGCATGGCTCAGAACAGCGCGTCCACGATTTTAGGCGACGTTAGGGCGTCGCCGTGATCGAGAGGTTGGCGAATGGCGAAGTCTTTCCCACGTTTCGGATCCGGCGCAAGGCGGGGGTTATGGAAGGTGCGGGGCCTCGGTGACGCGTCTTTGCCTCTTTTCGCTACGGCAAATCCCGCGCCGGCGGCAATCAGTGGCGTAGGGATCGAGGGTTATCGCTTCCTGGAGATACCAAGAGCGGGATTGCCACCGATAGGACGAGCCCGGTACCGCAAGCGGGCTCCTATCGCTCGATCGCTTCGATGGCAGGCCTTCCGGGACGGTTCAGAAGGGGGGCGAGGTGATCCTCGCAGTCGGCAACCGGAGCATCGGCCAATGGAGTCTGCTGCTCAAAGTCGGCGAGATGTGCGTTGCGCACCAGACGCGGCACGGGCGGCAGAGCGTCTTATCCAAGCGCGCCCGATAGCGGAGACAGTACCCGTGGCAAGGGCAATGAAGCCCCGACCCAGTGACTGAAAGCATGCCGGGGGCGGCGATCAGGCGGGCGTTGCGGGCTTCAAGTGTATGATTTTTATTGAGGTATGGCGACGTTTCCTATCCATCGCGACGTGATCATCGCGCTTTGGACGCACATCCTGCGCGGCGGGGTCGTGCGCTATGCCCCGCGGAGCCTGCTCCCGCATAGCCACGAGCCGTCGCTTCTGGAGCGCTCACCTGCTTTAAGTCTCCCAGGGGAATAAGATCGGGCGCGGGCAGGGCGAGACCACTGCCTTCAATGCGGTCGTCCGGCAATTGCGCACTGCTGGACGGTATGACGACGCCAATTGATGTCAGGCGAGAGCCCAGCGCTGCTCAAGATGCTGCGAACACCTGAGACTTGCCGGCTTCTGGATATGCGGCGGAGGATCAAACACGCCGTTGGCCAGATAGTGGATCGCGTGCGTCATCCCCGCATGAGAGAAAGGCTTTGCGATCACGCCATGTGCGCCGGAAAAGTCATCCGGAATCTTGCCGACATTCGCAGTGACGAAAATCACCAATGCGTCAGGCCATCTTTCGTGGATGATTCGGCAGACATCAAGACCGCTGGAGCCATTTGCAAGATGAATATCGACAAATGCCAGATGCGGGTTGGTCGCATCGGGCAGATCCCGAACGTCCTTCAGGCTTGCGGCCTCGCCAGCCACCTTGTGACCGCTGTCCTCCACTATAGCCTCGATGTCCATGGCGAGAAGAAGCTCGTCTTCGACAATCAGGATATTCATCACAGGGGTCATTATCTCGTCTCACTACGCGGAAATGTTATGGTCACACAGGTGCCGGGATTATTGCCGGTCCATTCGGCCTCGGCATTCGCTTGTCTGGCGAGCCGTGCTATTAGCGCGGTGCCGATGCTCCTGGTACGCTTCGAGGCCGGCAGGCCCGGGCCATCATCGCAAATCCGAATGAGACCTCGCCCGTCTTCACGCTCCACCGACAGCGTGAGGCAACCGCCCCGTCCATCGTGGAACCCGTGCTTGATGGCGTTGGTCAGGATTTCGTTCAAGATGAGACCGAGCGCGGAGGCATTGGCCGCGTCGACGAAAAGCGGCTGCGCGTCGAAACGAAGGCGGATATCATCCCGCCGACTGGCGCCGACGACATCGATCGCGAGGCTCTGTGCAAATGTTCCGAGATCGAAAAGAGTGATGTCATGGGACTGATAGAGCTGCCGATGCACCGTCGCCAGCGCATCGACACGTTCCAGCATCGACTCGAGCCTGCTGGCGACGACAGGGTCATCAATCGTGCGAACCTGAAGACGCAGCAACGAGCCGATCATCGTCAGGTTGTTTTTAACCCGGTGATCGACCTCATGCAGCAGGACCGTTTTCGCCTCGAGGGCGCGGCGCAAGTCGGCCGTGCGCCGCTCGACCTCCTGCTCCACCAGATATTTCTGATCACTGATGATCTTCTGCGCCTCGACGCGCTCGGTGACGTCCATCTGCGAGGCAAAGAAGAAGCGGATCACGCCGTGCTGATCGCGCACCGGGGAGAGATACAAGGCATTCCAAAACGTCGAGCCGTCCTTGCGATAGTTGAGAATATCGACATCGACATCGTGTCCGGCATCGATCGCTTCGCGGACCTTGGCCACCGCCCCGGCGTTGCTGTCGGGCCCCTGCAGAAACCGGCAGTTTCTCCCGATAATCTCTGCGCGCGAATAACCAGTCAGCTCCTGAAACGCGACATTGCAAAAAACGATCGGATTGTCGTCCTGGAACGGATCCGTGATGACCATCGGCATGCGCGTGGCGCGCACGGCTGCAGCAAACGGATCACCACGGCCATGCTCGTAATCGAGGATATCGGTCAGGTGCCAGTCGTCGCTCTGCTTCATAATGTCCTCCGGCGAATACCAAAGGACATCGCGCACCTAGGAGAACAGGGTCACACGATGTTGGTTCCTCGCCGGCCCTATCCAGTCCGTGATCGAGCAGGGCATGAAAAATCCAATTGATTTTAAGCGCTTTGATCGCGAGCCTGCTTCCTGGCCAGGTCCGCTGCCTCAATCAGGCTTTGGCCGGTGCTAGCTGCGGCCTGCGCCGTCATGGTGACCGCCAGGCCATTGGGCCCGTCGAGGATCACCACGCCATCTTCTGCGCTTGCGATGCCTGGCTCCTCATGCGGCTGCGGTGGGTTCGGCGCTTGGGTCATGCTGGACACTCTCAGTGAGAGGGAAGGACAGGGTCCGGGTCTTCGAGGTAGAGGTAATCGGGGTCGAATTGCCCGAGCTTGACGAGTTGTTCGATGTCGAGGATCTCAACAAGCGACGAGCGAAACACACACACCTTCGCTTCACGAAGCTGGCGCATGACGCGGTTCACGTGAACATTAGTAAGACCGCAGATTTCAGCGATGTCAGTCTGCGTCAGAGGAAGAGCAAACCGGCGGCCGTCGCTCAGCCCTGCCGAAAAAAGCCGTGCATTGGTCTCGCACAGGAAATGGGCGATCCTGCCGACTGCGTCGAGCCTTCCAAGCCGAAACAGCCAGGCACGATGGATAGCGGCGTCTATGAGCGTCGAGAACCACAGCTTACGGCTCATTTGCGGTTGTTCGTGGATAATCGCGTCCAGTGCTTCATGGCGCACGATCGCGATCGTCGCGGATGTCATGGTCGCGACATCATGGTCGAGCGTTTGCAGCGGATAGGCGTGCAGATCTACGAAATCACCTGGTACGTGGATGGCGACAAGCTGACGCAAGCCGTTTCTGTCATCGATATAACGCGACATGAAACCTTCGACCAGGAGTGTGCTCTCCTGAAGCCTTGTCCTTGACCGAATGACGATCTTGCGCGCGTCAACGGTTCGAACTTCATCGATAGATGTCTCAAGCAAGAGCCGTTCGTTGGCATTGAGACTCATGCCGCGCTTGAATCTGAGAAATCGATCCGTGAACATTGAGACCTTTTCAATGCGGTTGTCGGGGCAATGCACCGCTGCGTGCTCAATGCTCAACGGCTACCCCTCGAAATCTGTTTCAAGCCGCAGCCGACAAATCGTTTTGACGCAGGTTAATTTACGAATTCAGGGCGCAACCCCTGGCAAGGCCCCGGGGTTGGGTGGGCAAATCAATCCATAAGGAATGACCATGGCCAAGACCCCCTCCCGATCGCCGTCATCCTCTTCCCGGCGTGCCCCCCGCACCCCGGCCGAACTGGCAGGTGCCGATATGGCGGGGGAATCGCCACAGAAGTCCGAGCCGATCCCGGCCGACGCAAAAATCTCCTTTGCGTATGAAGAACCCCAGGGTCCGGGCGGCGAAACCCGGCAGAGCGCGGGCGGCGATGTCGCGGTGATGACCACACAGCAAGGGGTTCCGGTCTCGGACAACCAGAACAGTCTGAAGCAGGGCGCGCGGGGCCCGACGTTGCTTGAGGATTTCCATTTTCGCGAGAAGATGTTCCATTTCGACCATGAGCGTATCCCCGAGCGCGTCGTCCATGCTCGCGGCTATGCCGCCCACGGCTATTTCGAGCTGACCGACAGCCTTGCCGACGTGACGCGTGCCGATGTGTTCCAGCGGGTCGGCGAAAAGACTCCCGCATTCGTACGCTTCTCGACGGTTGCCGGATCGAAGGGTTCGGTGGACCTGGCCCGCGATGTGCGCGGCTTTGCCGTCAAGCTCTATACCCAGGAGGGCAACTGGGATCTTGTCGGCAACAATATCCCGGTCTTCTTCATCCAGGATGCGATGAAGTTCCCGGACCTCATCCATGCAGCAAAGCCGGAGCCGGATCGCGCCTTCCCCCAGGCGCAGACCGCGCATGACAATTTCTGGGACTTTATCAGTCTGACGCCCGAAAGCTTCCACATGATCATGTGGGCCATGTCGGACCGAGCTATTCCCCGCTCTTTCCGTACGATGGAAGGCTTCGGGGTCCACACCTTCCGCCTGCTCGATGCTCAAGGCAGGTCAACTTTCGTCAAGTTCCACTGGAAGCCGAAGCAGGGACTTCAATCGGTCCTGTGGAATGAGGCGGTGAAGATCAACGGTGCCGATCCGGACTTCCATCGCCGCGACTTGTGGGATGCGATCAACTCCGGCGACTATCCCGAATGGGAGCTGGGCGTGCAGCTGTTTGACGATGCTTTCGCGGACAGCTTCGACTTCGACGTCCTAGACGCCACCAAGCTCATCCCGGAAGAACTGGTGCCGGTGCGGGTAGTGGGCCGCCTGGTGCTCGACAGGGTGGTCGACAATTTCTTCGCGGAGACCGAGCAGGTTGCCTTCTGCACGCAGAACGTGCCGCCCGGCATCGACTTCTCGAACGATCCGCTGCTGCAGGGCCGCAACTTCTCGTATCTCGACACCCAGATCAAGCGTCTGGGCGGACCCAACTTCACACATATTCCGATCAACGCCCCCAAGTGCCCGATGCATCATTTCCAGCAGGACGGGCACATGGCGATGCGCAACCCCAAGGGACGGGCGAACTACGAGCCCAACAGCTGGGGGCCGACCGATGGCGGTCCCCGAGAAGATCCGGCTCGTGGCTTCACAAGCTTCGAGGAGGTCGCCGATGGGCCCAAGCAGCGCATCCGTTCGGAGACCTTTTCCGATCACTACAGCCAGGCTCGGCAGTTCTTCGTTTCGCAGACCGCCATAGAACAAAAGCACATCGGCGATGCGCTGGTATTCGAGCTCTCCAAGGTCGAGCGACCCGACATTCGCTCACGCACGGTCTCCCACCTCCTGAATGTCGACGAATGCCTTGCGGCCACCGTTGCCGACGGGCTGGGCATGGCGCTGCCTGATCGGGCGCGGGCAGCACGCGCGCCCATCACCGATCTGCCGCCTTCGGAGAAGCTGAGCATCGTCCGGAACGGCCCTGCGACGTTCAAGGGGCGCAAACTCGGGATACTGCTCACCGACGGTGCCGACGCCAAGCTCTTTGCCGCTCTTGTGAAGGCGATCGAGAAGGAAGGTGCCGTCTATGAGGTCATCGCGCCCAAGATTTCAGGCGTAACGCTTTCCGACGGCAAGACCGTGGCTGCCAGGCAGAAGATCGATGGCGGTCCCTCGGTACTGTACGATGCGGTGGCTATCGTGGTTTCCGCGGAAGGCGCAGCGCTCCTGGCCAACGATGCGCCGGCGAAGGATTTCGTCACTGATGCCTTCGCGCACTGCAAGTTCATCGGTTTCTCCGCCGAAGCGCAGCCGCTGTTCGCCAAGGCCGGAATCGCCGACGATCTCGACGAAGCCTGTCTGCCTCTGACGAGTGCCAGGGATGCGACTGCCTTCCTGGAGGCATGCCGCGCCCTGCGCCACTGGCCGCGCGAGCTGGAGGTGGACCTGGATGCACAGTCTGCAGCCTGAACCTGCCGGCAGTGACCACGCCTGCCCGGGAGAGGGCGTCATGCCCCTCCCGGCTGCCCCTCACAGCTCCCGGCGACTGCGCATCGCCATCATCTCGCATCTCAAGTATCCTATCCGCGAACCCTTCGCGGGAGGACTGGAGATGCACACCCATCTGCTCGCCCGGGCACTGCGCGGGAGGGGACATGATGTGACGGTCTTTGCTTCGGCGCAATCGGATGTCTCTTTGGGTCTTGAAGCGGTCTGCGACGCCACGGCCCTGGCCAAGGTCGGAATTGCCGAGGCCCACGACGTGGCGTTTTTCAAGGAGCATCATGCCTATCTGACGCTGATGAAAAACCTGCGGCACCGGCCGTTCGATGTGGTCCACAACAACTCGCTGCACTACCTGCCGGTGTCCATGGCCGAGACCCTTCCAATGCCGATGGTCACGACCCTTCACACACCGCCGTTCTGTTGGCTCGAGAGCGGCGTGCGCCTGTGCAACGCGGCCAATCACAGCTTCGCCGCCGTCTCGCGCTCGGTGGCAGATCTGTGGGATCACGTGGCGCGAACCGACCAAATCATTCTCAACGGTATCGACCTTGATGGATTTGCGTTCAGCCCCGAGCCCGACCCGACGCCCTATCTCGTCTGGTACGGGCGCATCGTGCCCGAAAAGGGTCTGCATTTTGCGATCGAGGCCGCAAGGATGATCGGCCTGCCTTTTCATATCGCAGGCCCGGTCCTGGACCAGGCCTATTTCGAGGCGCGGATAAAACCGCATCTTGGCCGCAATGCAGTGCATGTCGGTCATCTCGATCACGGTGCCCTCGCGAGGCTGGTAGGGGGTGCACGCGCTTTCCTGTGCACGCCGATGTGGGACGAACCTTACGGTCTGGTTGTAGCGGAATCATTGGCTTGCGGTGTGCCTGTCGCGGCCTTCGCACGCGGCGCCATCCCGGAAATTCTTGACGAAACCTGCGGCGTCCTGGCGACCCCGGACGATGTCGGCTCGCTTGCTCAGGCAGCGCGGGCAGCGCTCGCGCTCAAACGCGAGGATTGCCGCCGGCGCGCCGAACAGACCTGCGATGCGCGCCGTATGATCGATAGCTACGAAGCGCTGTATCTGCGGCGAATTGCCGCGAACGACGCGGTCGAGGAAGCTGAAACCGTGCCGCTGCTTCATGCCTGAGCCTGCGACGCCCCTGCAAGCGCCTCAAGCCGTGGATCTGGTGGTGTGCGTTCCCGCCCGAAATGAAGCGGCACGCTTGCCGACCCTGCTGGAAGCGCTGGCCGCGCAGTCACTGGGCCGGCAAACACTGGCCGGGCAAATGACGGGCCGACAGATCGAGGTGGTGATCGCGCTCAACAATACGACGGACAACAGTCTCGAGATTGTTGAAAATGCACGATCGGATTATCGTGGCCACCTTCGCATTCACATCGAGAATGCGACGTTCGCGCCGGACCTCGCCCATGCAGGTTCTGCCCGGCGCCTGGCGATGAATACGGGGCTGGCCTTGTTGAGCCGCCCGCAGGACGGCATCCTCGTGAGCACGGATGCGGATACGCGCCCGCCGCCGCAATGGCTCGACGCCACCGTCAGCGCGTTCGCGCGCGGCGCCGATGTTGTCGGTGGCCGCATCGTCATAGATTCCTGCGAGGAAATGCCGCACGAAGTCGCAGCGCTCAGAAGAGCGCAGGACGCCTACTGGGACGCTGTAAGGGAGATCGAAGACGTCCTGGATCCACTCCCCTGGAATCCAGCGCCGCGTCACGGCGATCACACGGGCGCATCGCTGGCTTTGCGGGGCGGGCTCTATGCCCGGTGCGGAGGCGTACCTTTGTTGCGCTCAGGCGAAGATCGTGCCCTGGTTGCCGCCGCGACAGCCTGCGGCGGTCGTCTGGCGCATCCGGCGGACGTATTCACATTTGTCTCTTCGCGCCGCGACGGAAGAGCCGAAGGCGGTATGGCGCAGGCCATGCAGGAGATATTCGATCTGGCGGCATCCGGCCGGCCGTTGCGCATGCCAGATTTTGGACACTGGCGTGAACGGGCGCTTTGGCGCAGGCGCCTGAGAGCAAGGCCGGGAGGACAAATGAGGATCGCGCAGGAAGAGCAGCTACTGCCGCCAATGCCCAGCGATATGATTCTGGACATCTTGCCATGAGCCGCCGACCGATCGGCTATTATGTCCATCACCACGGTGCCGGGCACCTGCACCGTGCCGAGGCGATACGGTCGAAGGCGTCACGGCAGGTCGTTCTGCTTGGAACGGGCATGAATGACGGTGACATCGATCTGCCCGACGACCGCCCACCATCCGACCGCTTCGACGGCATCGACCAGGCCGCATCGCGTCCCCAGGCTCTTCACTACGCGCCCCTCTTCCATGAAGGTGTGAGGCTGCGCGCTGCGAAGATAACGAACTGGATTGCGCAAGCTGAGCCGAGCCTTCTGGTGGTTGACGTCTCCGTCGAGGTAGCGATGCTCGCCCGGCTGGCCTCTGTGCCGACCATCTACGTGCGTCTTGGCGGTGAGCGCACCGATCCTGCGCACCTCGACGCGTTCAGGGGCGCGTCGGCTATTCTCGCGCCCTTCCATCCCGCGTTCGAGGTGCCCACCACACCCAACTGGGTCCGGGAAAAGACGTTGTATGTGCCCGGAGTGACAGCGCCGCCCGTCCGCGCGCAAGCGCACGCCAACCGCATCCTCGTTGTTATGGGACAAGGAGGCGAGCCGGGCGACGGTGATCTTATCGCCGACGCCGCGCGGGCCTGCCCGCAATGGCGCTGGTGGGTGATCGGTCCTGCAACGCCTGCTCGCGATTGCCCCGCCAATCTCGAGATGTGCGGATGGGTGTCGCGCCCGGAGGTCGAAATCGCCCGCGCCGCGATCGTTGTGGGCGCGGCGGGAAATGGGCTGGTAGGGGCGGTCATGGCGGCGGACAAACCTTTCATCTGCATCCCGGAAGAGAGGCCTTTCGGGGAGCAGGAAGCGTCAGGACGCGGATTGGAGGCCCTTGGCGCCGCGATCGTTCTGCCCGAATGGCCGGCAGGGATGTTCTGGCCGCGCCTCATCGAGGATGCCATCGCCCTGCCGGCGGCGCCTCGACGCAGGTTCTACGATCCCCAGGCCGCTTCCAAAGTTGCTGAATGGCTTGAATGGCACGCAGACCTGTTGCTCGAACGCGGAGAACTCCAAGCGTGAGCCGCTTATCCACTTCTCAGCGCGAGCTGGAAACGCCAAGAGTGCGAGCATCGGCGCTGGCGGGTAAACTGATCGAGCTTGGCGCCCGCTACGACGCGGCACCGGTGTTTCCTCTAGAAAGCATGCGCATGCTGGCAGGAGCGGGGCTTCATCGTGATTTTGCCAGCCCGCAAGCAGGTGGGACGATATTCAACGATATCGCGGACCGGTACCGTTCTTTAATGGATGTCCTTCGGATCATTGGTCGCGCTGATCTTAGTGTTGGCCGATTGTTCGAAGGTCATGTCAATGCGCTGGCGCTCCTTGAATGGTATGGATCGCCCGATCAGATATCCCGGCTCTCTCATGCCCTGTCCGCTGGCGCGTTCTACGGCGTCTGGGCAACCGAGCCCCCGCCGGGGGTCAGGCTCGTCGCCGGGGGCGATGGCGGCATGAAGCTCGAAGGCGCAAAAAGCTTTGCGAGCGGCGCAGGCGGACTGTCACATGCGATAGTCACCGCAACGCCCCAGACAGGTAGCCGCCAGCTCGTGATCGTCGCAGCCGATGACGCGCAGCGCGCCGATCTTTCGCAATGGCGGGTGCGCGGAATGCGCGCAAGCAACAGCGGGATCTACAACCTCACCAACCTGAACATCACGCCCGCCGACCTGCTTGGCGCGCCCGGCGACTACGATCTCGATCCGTGGTTCACCACGGGCGCCTGGCGCTTCGCCGCAGTTCAACTGGGAGGCATTGAAGCCCTGCTTAGCGAGACGCGAGATGCGATATCCGATCAGGCGCGCAGCGATCCGCTCCAGCGCGCAAAGTTTGCAGATTGCGTGGTCGCTGCCCGCACCGCCTATCTCTGGGTCCGCGAATGTGCCGCGCGCGCCGCTGTGCAGGATCGCGACGGACCCGCATTCGCGCGGCTCACGCGCGGTGTCGTCGAGCGTGCGGGCCTCGACGTCATGGAGCTTGCGACGCGCATCATTGGCACACGAAGCGCCATGGACGGCCAGCGTATCGACAAGATCATTCGCGACCTTTCTCTCTATCTGCGACAGGCCGGACCCGATTACGCGCGCGACCAGGCGGCGCTCGCCTGGCTCGACCATGATGCATGGGGAAGCGAGGATGCGTTGTGGTAGCGCAAAGGCTCGATCAGGCGCCGTGGCGCGCAACGCGGTGGCTGGTACTGGCGCCGCACCCGGATGATGAAACCCTGGGAACGGGGGCGCTCATTGCCCAGACCGCCGCGGAATCGCGCCTGGCCGGGGTAGTCTATCTGACTGACGGTTCCGCCTCTCACCCGCATATGGATGGCGGCGTTCGCAAGCTTGTCGGTGTGCGACTGCGGGAAGCGGGCTTGTCTCTTTTCCACCTCACCGGTTGTCGGCGGTATGCCCCTGTCTGTCTTGGTTGGCGCGATGCGCGACCGGAAACGCCGCAGAGCATGGAGTTTCAAAATAGTGTGTCGAAGATGGCTGCCTTGTGCCGGCGGCGGCGCGTCGATGCGATCGCCGTGACCGCCCATCATGAACCGCATTGCGATCACGCGGCAGCTGCGCACCTAGCCTATGCGGTCGCTCGCTGCGCCAAACGGCGGATCCGGGTGGCGGAATACTGCGTCTGGGCTCCGCATTTGGCGGTAAAGGCATTCAGGCCCCTCTGCACACGCTCGATGCCGATCGGGAAACGCCGAAGGGCCCTGCGTGCGCACCGCAGCCAGTTGACACACTCGTACGGCCCAGGCTTCCGGCTCCCTGCCGATGAGCAGCGCATGGCAGCGCGCGACATCCTTTTTGTAAGGACGGGCAGATGACCCGACACGCAGCCAGCATGCCGCCCGAATATTTCGAGGCCATGTTTCAGGGAACGCCCGATCCGTGGGACCTGGAGACCAGCGCGTACGAGCAGGGCAAGTACAGGCACTCGATCGAAGCGCTGGGCACTCGCCGCTACGCCGCCGGCTTCGAAGTCGGCTGCGCGAAGGGTGTGCTGACCCGAGGACTTGCCGGTAAAGCTGCATCGCTGCTCAGCATCGACGTAAGCGGCACCGCGCTGCGGGCCGCCCGTCGGCGCTGCGCGGACCTTGGCCATGTCGGATTTGCGAACATGCGGTTCCCCGTGCAGGTTCCGCACCGTAACTTTGATCTTATAGTGCTGTCCGAAGTCGCGTATTACTGGGACGATGTCGACCTCGTAGCAACGGGCATCTGGTTGCAGGACCATCTTGAGCCCGGCGGCGACCTGCTTCTCGTTCACTGGACCGGAGAGACCGACTATCCGCAAGGCGGAGACGAAGTTGTGAACAAGCTCCAAGCAATTCTGGGCAAACATATGTCGGTATCGATAGCCGAGCGACACACGCACTATCGCCTCGATCTGTGGCGCAAAACGAGATGAGCATCAGCGTTCTGACGATTGTGCGGAACCGGGCCGGGCACCTTGGGCAATTGATCGAGGGCCTCCGGCGTAGCGATTATTGCCCTGACGAGTTCATCGTCGTCGATATGAACAGCGAGCCGCCCGTCAGCGTCAGCGATCTGCCGTTTCCGAGCAAAGTTATCCGCCTCTCTACCGAAGGCCTGCCGCTTGCAGCGGCGCGAAACGCTGCCGCCGCGGCGGCGACTGGTGACCATCTGCTGTTTCTCGACGTCGACTGCATAGCAATGCGCGGTCTGGTTGGCGCGATGACGCAGGCGCTAACCCGGAACGATGCATTGGTCTGTGCCGAGGTTCGATATCTTGGTCCGGACGACGCGCGTTCGGACTGGGAGGAGGCGGAACTCATGACCCAGGCCCGCGGACATCCTGCCCGCCAGTTTCCGGGCTCCGGGATGCAGCGGATCGACAACCCCGGCCTGTTCTGGTCACTGGTCTTCGGGATACGGCGGTCACGTTTCGAGGCGCTTGGTGGGTTCGACCAACGCTTCACAGGCTACGGTGCGGAAGATACCGATTTCGGCTTCAGGGCGAGGGACGCGAACGTGTCGCTGTTGTTCATGGGTGGCCCTGGCGCCTTCCACCAGCATCACGCCAGCTTCGACCCACCACTTCAGCACTTCCGAGACATCGTGCGAAATGCGCAGGTCTTTCACGAGAAATGGGGAATATGGCCGATGGACGGATGGCTTGACGCCTTTGCCGGGGCGGGCCTTGTTGACTGGAATGAGGAACTGCTGACGATCAGGCGCGCACCCACTGAAAACGAAATCCGGGCCGCAATGATCGACTGAACGCGTCAGGCATGAGCGGTGCGCGCACAAGAAAATACCCCCGCCGGGGCGGGGGTATGATGCATCATTTCTTGCCGGTGCCCGGCTCGGAGATAATCGGCGGCTTGCCGTCCTCAAGGCGCCCCTCGTTGCGAAGATCGCGACCTTCCTGAGCCTTCTTCTGGCTCTCCGTCGACTTGCCGTGTTCGTTCAGCTCTTCCTTCACATAGCCGGCCGCTTCCTTGGCTTTGCCTTCGATGCTCATGGTTGTCTCCTGGCTTCAGGCCCGATGTGGGCCACGGTGCTAGTGAAGCGCTTGTCGGGCCGGATTGGTTCCTGTTGTGCCCCTTGCCCGCAGCATTGCGAGGTAAGCCTGTCTTTTTCAGGCAATTGCCGTGAGGAAGGGCGAGCCATGCAACAGCGCCCCTCCTCGTGATGAGAACGATCGCATACCCTGAGAAAAGAACGGCCGACACCCACAGGATGCCGGCCTTTCTCGACTGATAAGAGCGCCGTGGTTGACCAGGCCTCAGCGGTGACGATGATGCTTGTCCTTGTCGCCGATGATCGTGCCTGCAGTTCCGCCAACAACGGCGCCTTCCGTCGTACCCAGCCCGGTGGCACTGCCCACCACCGCGCCGCCGGCGCCGCCGATCAATCCGCCGCGCGTTGCGCCGCGCGAACATGCCGATGTGCCGGACGCCAACACCACGAGAAAGGATAATACGCAAGCGACCTTCATATTCATCGGAATTTCCTCCTGTTTGCAACGAGGCAGCAGCGATCCTCGTTCGCAGATGTTCCCACCGGTGCGATGAAGGTTCCCATCGTTGGGATATGACTGGCTAAACCCGAGCTCGTCCTCCCGGTGCAATCCTCAAAAACAGCTGTCGCCCCTGCGCCGAGGGAAGGGGATCTTCAGGTTCAGCCTGTCGGCGCTGCGAAAGCGCAGACTGTGCAACCAATGCTCCCGGTTCGGCTTTTAAATAGGACCAAGGCATCTTTTGCAAATTTGCCGTTCATAAGAAGTGCTTGAGATGGTGATGTTGATTCAGGCCGGTTACAGGATGGTGGTCGAGACGTGTCAGGAGACACCTTTGGTCCTCATGACCAGTGTTCGGCCTTCACGACTGGACGATCTGAAAACGAATCATGAAATCGTTACCGATCGCCACGTACCCTCGTTCAATTATCACGACGGGTTCGATAACATATGTACACGCATGACTCTTCCCGTTGGTCGGACACAGATCAGCTGCGACTTCGTGATCGCGGATGACGGCTTGCCTGATCGACAAGTCCCAACCGCCCGCCAACATGACATCGCGGAGCTGCCCAGCGATATCCTGCCGTTTCTTCTCGGTTCACGCTATTGCGAGACCGATCTGCTCAGCGTCATCGCCTGGGAAATGTTCGGTCATATCCAGCCGGGCTGGCAGCGAGTTCAGGCTGTCGTCGACTTTGTCCATGGCCATCTGGAATACGGTTATCAGCATGCGCGCGCGACGCGGACTGCATGGGAGGCGTACAACGAGCGGGTCGGGGTATGCCGCGACTTTGCGCATCTCGCGGTGGCGCTATGCCGCTGCCTGAATATTCCGGCACGCTACTGCAGCGGCTATCTCGGCGACATCGGCGTGCCACCCTTGCCTGCCGCGATGGATTTTCACGCCTGGTTCGAAGTGTACCTCGATGGAGAATGGTACAGCTTTGACGCGCGTCACAGAACGCCCCGTATTGGGCGTATTCTGATGGCCTACGGCCGCGACGCTGCCGATACCGCGCTGTCGACTGCTTTTGGCGAGATGAGGCTGATCAGCTTTGAGGTCATCACTGAAGAAGTGACCCAGCCAGTGCGCCAAACCGGATCGCTTGCACTCGCGGCATGAACACGCTGACGTGCAGTGAGGAGGGATCTGGAAAGTCGAGGCCGTTAATTGTCCGCCTCGAGCCTCGCGCGGGCTTGGGCCAGTTGGTGGGCCAGGCTTGCCCCGCCGGCAGGTTTGCGCACTACCGGGACATCGCGCAGATGTTCGGGGATGATGACACTATCGCCGTATCCGGTGGCAAAGACGAATGGTACGCCGATGGCAATGAGGTGGTCGGCGATGGCTTCGGATGTATCGTCGCCGAGATTGAAATCGAGGACGGCGGCATCGGGCGTGTACGAGCCAAGGCTGCGCAGGGCATGCGCGGCGTCCGGCGATAACCGCACTTCCTTTACGCCAAGCTGGCGCAACAGTTCCTCGGTATCGAGCGCAATGAGGGACTGATCCTCGACGAGGAGGATTGAAAGGCCCGCAAGCCCGGTCCCGGCGGACGTAGACGGCCCAGTCTGCCCGTCATCCTGCGCCGCGGCTGTGCCTGCTTCAGAAACCAGGGTAGCAAATCTGGATGGAATGACGAGATGGGCGATAAGGCCGCTCGCAGGGTAGGCGATTTCCACTTTGCCGCTCAGGTCGTAGACCATCGTTGTCTGGATAAGTTTCGAGCCAAAACCCTGCCGATCAGGTGCCTGGGTCGGTGGGCCCCCTGTTTCGGTCCAGCGGATATCGCACCCATCGGCTTCAGAGAAAGTCCAGGTTATTTCGAGGCGACCGGAAGGTTCGGACAAGGCCCCGTACTTCGCTGCATTGGTCATCAGTTCGTGAATAACCAGCGCCAGGGTGCTGAAGGCGCGATCATTCAGACGCACCTTGGCGCCGGTTGCCACCACCCGATCGGTATCGGCGCCGTAGCGGTGCAATCCAGCCTCGGCCTCTATCAAGGTCGCAAGATCGCCGCCTACCGCCGCGCTCAGCGATTGGTCATGCGCAAACGCAAGGGCACGCAGACGACCTTCCAGTGAAATCGAGTAATCGAGAACGGACTGCGCATGGGCTCCGGTCTGGACAGCGATCGACTTGATGAGCGTGATGATATTCTTAACGCGGTGGTTGAGCTCGTCATTCAGCATGCGGCGACGCTGGTCCAGACGACTGCGCGCATCTGCGGTGATCTCGTTCTGCTTCAGGAACACATCGCGAAGATAGGTCCGCACCGTATCGGCGGCCGCCAGGTCGGTTTCCGTCCACGGGCGGCTTTGCCCGCGCACTTCCTCGCGCCATGTTTCGAAGCTTCCGCGCGGTGTCAGGCGCTGGCCATCAGGGGTGTCGATCACCAGCTTGGTCGGCTCGCCTGCCCACTCGATCTCGTGCGCCTCCTCGCTGCGGAAGATCAGAAGATAGTCGCGCGGCATCGATTTCAGCGGGATCGCGATCACCCCGGCAACGCGTTGTCCGAAATTGACATGCCCGGTCAGCTTGCGCAGGTCCTGCGTATGCCAAAGTCCGAGCTGGGCCGAAGCCAAACGCGGGTGGTCCTGGCCTTCACCGGCAAGATATCGAACCAGTTCCAGCGCCTCCTCAGAGGTGGGAGCCACACCGCTGGCAGCCCACTGGTCTTCCGCCCAGAGCCCCACGCCGTCGCAATCAAAAAGCTCGAGGAGGGCGTCCAGATGTTCGCGAAGGCCTTCGAGCAGCGTCTCGTCGGCCGACAGACCCGACAGGATCCCGTCTAGGCGTTCGCGCGCAACACCTGACGCCACGATATGCGCGCGCCGTTCAGCAACCGAGATCTGCAGCGAGAAATAATGGCCGAACAATTCGGCTCCGATGCGAAGCGGGAGGGGCACTTTCTTCGGGCTGTCATGATGGCAGGAGATGAGACCCCACAGCTCTCCCTCGATGAGAATGGAAATGGACATCGAGGCGCGAACGCCCATGTTCTGCAGGTACCGGCAATGGATCGGCGATACCGAACGCAGCTGCGCAAAGGACATATCGACAGGCATTTCGCCAGGCTTCATCTCGGGTTCGAGCGAAACCGACGCGTAACTGACATCCGCGATCGCCCGGATGGTGTTGAGTTCGTAGAGGCGGCGTGCCTGATAGGGGATGTCCGAGGCGGGAAAACGCTGTCCCATGAAGCTTTGGAGGTCTGGCCGCCTGGCCTCCGCGATGACCCGTCCCGCGCCATTGTGCAGGAACTGGTAGACCATCACGCGATCGAAGCCGAGCATCGCGCGGACAAGCTTCGCGCCTGCCCTGGCAAGAGCCGGAACCTCGGTTTCCACATTGACGCGCCGCATCAGGCTTTGCGTCAGGTCGAGTGCATCCTTCGCGCTCTGCCCGCCTTCAGGTGATGGCTCGAACTCGATGATAACCCGGTCTTTATGGCGGTGTACGATCATGTCGACCGGCGCTGTGCCGTAAGCCACCGTCATCCCGAGCTCGATGCCGGCAACTTCGCTGCCGCCGGCCTTTGCGCTGGCATTGCGGATCGTATGCGCAGCTTCAGCCCCGAGAATCTCGGTCAGCGCCGTGCCACGCGTGACAGGCGCTGCATCGCCAAGCAGGGCACCTGCGTTCCGGGAGGCGAACAGCAAGGTGAAATCAGCAGGCGACACCACCAGCATGGCGCCGTGAGGCTGGATGCTTCCCGGGATCTGGATCGGTTCGTGATCGCAATTGGTCAGATCCACAGATCTGGTCGGCGCCTTACCCATGTGCGTGACGTTCCTCCACTGCGCAAGGCGATTGCAGCGTCAAAGCTCCCGACGGGAAACGAAAGACCGCAGCAGACGTTGCGAAGGAAGTCATGGCAGCGATCTGGTTTGGGATTAAGGGCACATCATGATCCGGGCTAGGGGCAGGCGATCAGCCACCCAAGCAGGAGAGCTTATCCCCGAGCCTGTCGCCTCAAGCCATGCGAAGCTTGAGTTATGCGTGCCAGTAACATTGGTCAATCACCAGCTTTGTGCATAAGTGCACCAAAATCCTCAATTTTAACCCAGGTTAATCAGGAGACATCATGTCGGCGCCGACCGCAGAAGACTGGGCGAGCAACGCCCTGCTGGCGACCCTAAGCAAATCAGACCAGGAGCGGCTCATGCCGCACATGATGATCGCCGACCTGAAGGCACACGAGGCATTGCAAAGAGCAGGCGACGAGGTAGTCGACACCTGGTTTCCGTGTGGGCCGGCCATGGCAGCTTTTTGTGTACGCCTGAAGGACGGAGCTGCCGTTGAAGTGGCGCTCGTTGGAAGGGAAGGCGCAATCGGCGGAATCGTTTCCAATGGCAGCGTCCCGGCATTCGCTACTGCGAAAGTGATGTATGGCGGGCGCTTCCTTCGTATCAAGACCGCCGCGCTGGAGCAGGCCAAGCTGGATTCCCTGACGCTGCGCCACTGGTTCTCCCGTTATTCGGACTGCCTGCTTGCGCAGGTATTCCAGACCGCTGCCTGCAATGCCACCCATACGAACGCGCAAAGGACGGCAAAATGGCTGATTGCCGCGATGATCCGGACTCGCTGCTCGCAGTTCGCGCTGACCCATGTTCAACTGGCCGAGATGCTTGGGGTTGGCCGCTCGTTCGTGACACGCGTGATCTCTAGGCTGCGGGAGGCCGGTACGATAGAGACGCGCCGAGGTGTTTTCATCGTGAGAGATGAGCAGGTTCTGCGGGAGACGGCTTGCGATTGCACGACAACGATCGAGGATCATTTTGATGTCGTCCTGCAGGGAATCTACCCGCGGCAGTGAAGCGTATCCAATTGGCGGATTGCCCAATGACGAACGCTTACGCCGATCTGTCGTGAACCTGTTTGAAATATGCGGAACGCGACGGGCCCCGGTTGGTTAGAATGTCATGAATACGTTATCGATCATCTGCGCCGCCGCGCTCGCATTGCTAGCAGCCGGATGTGACGGACCCAAGGAAACGGCTGGGGCTCAGAAAGACGAAGCCGCTGCCAAAGCTGCAGGGCGTGAGTACAAGGGTGGTGGCCCTGCCGAAAAGGCAGGGGCTGCAGCCGATCGCATTGACCGCGCTCAAGAGAAGATGCGCGCTTCGCAGGCCGATGCCCTCAAGGATCAGGGCCGATTGCTCGAGGCGCAGGCAGACGCGCAAGCCGACAGACTCGAAGCGCAGGCAAAGGCGATCCGTCAGGCTGCGAATGAAAAGGCGAACGAGCTCGATCGGCAGGCGTCCGCCCTCGAACAGCAATGATCCTGATCGCTCCGGTTAGGCCGTGAGCGAGGTGTTCGGCGGTGTTCGGCGGTGTCTGCAATCGCCTGCGCTCTGCGTGTCATCACCGCCCGGGGGCGGCGATAATTCACACAACCTTGCTGACCTTTAGCCGAAGTGGTACACTCGCAGACATTTCGCTTGGTAGAAGTGTCGCATGCGGCCCGGCACTGATGTCAGATCATCAATCCTGCCGTTGCCTTTGCACTTCCCACGACCCCGGGGATGCCGGCGCCGGGATGGGTGCCTGCACCCACAAGGAAGAGGTTGCCGAAATGTTCGTCGCGATTGTGGGCACGGAACCAGGCACTCTGCGTCAGTATGGGCTCCAGGCTGAATGCGCTACCCAGATGAGCGCCCAAGTCGCTTTCAAAGTCGCGGGGCGTATAGTGAAAACAGACTTCGATGCGATCGTCGATGTCCGGGATCAGCAGGTTGCGGATGCGCTCAATGACGATGTCGCGGTACCGATCGCCTTCGCGCGACCAATCGATCGGTGCAGTGCCGAGGTGAGGGACAGGCGCCAGGGCGTAGAATGCCGATTTCCCGGCGGGAGCGACACTCGTGTCGCTGGCGCCGGGATTGTGCAGATAGATAGAAGGGTCCTCGGGAAGGCGGCCATTCTTGTAGATATCGTCAAGCAACGGCCCATAGCGATCCGAAAACAGGATCGAATGATGGGCAATCTGCGGGAACGTTCCGTTTAACCCAAAGTGCACAACGAACAGGCTGGGAGAGAAGCGTTTAGCCTTCAGCGAGCGCAACTTGCGAGCCGCATGGGTGGAACCGGTGATCGTGGCATACGTGCTCACGACATCCCCATTGCTGGCGAGCTGGTCTGCAATGAAGCGGCGTCCGGACTGCGTGACAACGCCCGTTACCCGGAGGCCCTCGTGCGTGATCGTTTCGACCTTTTCGTTGAGCACCAGCCGTCCGCCCAGACGTTGAAACAGGGCCGCCAACCCGTCAATGAGTGCATTCGTGCCGCCGGCGGCGCACCAGACCCCGCCCATTTTTTCGAGATGATGGATAAGCGCATAGATACTGCTGGTCTTCATCGGATTGCCTCCGACCAGCAACGTATGAAATGACAGCACTTGCCTCAGCTTTTCGTTGCGTACGAAAGAGGCAACCGTTGCATATACCGATCGCCAGGCCTTGTACCTCGCCAATGCAGGCGCCGCCTTCAGCATGCTTCTGAAGTCGAGGAACGGGACGGCGCCAAGCTTTACATACCCTTCCTGGTAGACTGAGCGGGAATAGGCCAGGAAGCATCGGTAACCCTCGATATCGCGGGGATCGAGCTTGCCGATTTCGGCTTCCAGCCGGACATCGTCGTGTGCGTAATCGAACTGTGTGCCATCGTTCCAGACGAGGCGATAGAACGGGTCCACCGCCTGCAAGTTTACGTCATCGGACATTTCCCTCCCTGACAATGCCCAGAGTTCTTCCAGACAAGCGGGGTCGGTGATCACGGTGGGTCCGGCATCAAAGGTATACCCCTCCCGCGTCCAGCAATAGGCACGCCCCCCTGGGCGGTCGCGTGCTTCGATCACCGTCGTGTCGATACCCGCACTCTGCAAGCGTATCGCCAGCGCCAATCCGCCAAAGCCTGCCCCGATGACGATAGCACTTGATCTGGAAGGCATGAAATGATCGCCATGGTTTGAGGGCCGGATAACTCCATGCCCTACCCAACGATCGCCATATCGCCACCTGTCCAAAGGGGAGGGTGGCAATCAGGGCAAAAAGTCGAAAGAATGCCAGTGTGTTAGGATACCTTCCAAGATGAGTTCACCAAGCCGGCATTCCTATAAAACGCCATCTACGGAGCGAAAGTCGGTGCTGCTGGCTAATCCGCGCGGGTTCTGTGCGGGAGTGCGGCGCGCCATCGCGGCCGTCGAGGACGCGTTGCACGTCCATGGTCCGCCGGTCTACGTCCGCCGGGCAATCGTGCATAATCGCCGCGTAGTCGAGCGCCTGGAGAAACTCGGCGCAGTTTTTGTTCAGGACGTGAGCGAAATACCGGAAGGCTCCGTCACTGTCCTCTCCGCCCATGGCAGCGCAGTTGCAGTGAAAGAGGCAGCTCGGTGCCGCAAGCTGCGGGTCGTCGATGCGATCTGCCCGCTTGTCGCCAAGGTACATTCCGAAGTCGTCCAGTGGCATCTGCAAGGCCGGCATGTGGTGCTGGTCGGCCACGCCGATCACCCTGAAATCCTCGGGACGATCGGTCAGGTTCCCCGCGCAGCGATTTCGGTGGTAGGCGATGTTGCGGACGTCGACGCCTTGACGCTTCCTGATGACACGCCGGTTGCCTATGCGGTTCAGACCACGTTCTCTACTGGCGAGGCGGATAGGATGATCCAGGCGATAAAGGCCCGTTTTTCGGACTGCGCAGGTCCTCGCTCAAGCGACATCTGTTATGCCACCACCAACCGTCAGGCCGCCGTTGCCGAGATTGCAGAGCAATGCGATGTGATGCTGATCGTAGGTGACCCGATGTCGTCGAACGCGCGCCGGCTCGTGGAGACCGCGATTGCCGCCGGTTGCCCTCGGGGCCTCCTGGTCGAAGGCGCCGACGACCTGGCGCGATGCTTTCCCGCAGGCGCCATGATGGTTGGGCTCAGCGCGGCAGCGTCAGCCCCTGACGAGGTGATCGAAGAAGTCTGCGCCTGGCTGCGCCAGGAAGGCTTCAGTTTCAGCGATATGGCGGGAGTGGAAGAGGCCATGAGGTTCCGGCCGGTAACAGTTGCGCTGCCTAACCGTGAACCATCCGATTTAGCGGTATTGCTGCCCGACATTCGCCGAGAGGTCGATGAAGCGATTATCGAAGCGATCGGCAATTCTCCTGCGCGAAGCCTGCGTCTTGCCGATGCCATGCGCTACGCGGCAACCTCAGGAGGCAAAAGGTTTCGCGCTGCTCTCACCGTTACGGTCACGCAAATCCTGGGCGGGTGCAGAAGCACGGCGATCCGCGCCGCTGCTGCCATCGAATGCGTTCATGCCCAGTCCCTTGTTCACGACGATCTTCCCTGCATGGACGACGATGATCTGCGGCGCGGCATGCCTACCGTACACCGCCGTTTCGACGAAGCCACCGCGGTGCTTGCCGGGGACGCGCTGCTCGCTCTCGCATTCGAGATTCTCGCAGATCCACGTACCCACCCGGACGCGGCAATACGATCCCGACTGGTGCTTTGTCTTGCTCGGAGCGTGGGTCAGGACGGGCTTGCCGGTGGCCAGATGATGGATCTTTACCCGAGTGAAGACATATCCCGGGCGGAATTGATCGCCTGTCTGGCCGGCAAGACCGGAGCGCTCGTACGCTATGCAGTCGAAGCCGGCATTCTGCTGGGCGACACCGACGACCATTGCCGGGCGAGATTGTTATCTTTTGCAGAAGACCTCGGTCTGCTGTTTCAGTTGCAGGACGATCTGCTCGACGCGGCCGGCGATGAGCGGGTCGTCGGCAAGGCCTTGGGCAAGGACGCCGCGAAGAACCGAAAAAATGCCGTCATGGTCCTTGGTGCCGAAGGGGCTGCCCAGGAGGCGCAGCGTCTTCTCGCGTCCTGCATTAAGGCCCTGGAGCCCTTTGGTGACAGAGCCGCCTGCCTGCTCGAACTTGCGCGCTTCGCGGCGCGGCGCACGCTCTAGAGACCGGCTTCGATCGCGATCCGGATCGCTTCCGCCACCGTGCGAACATCCAGTGCGCGCAGGAGCGCGGCGCGGTGCATCTTGATGGTCCGCTCGGTTACGCCCAGCTCGAAGGCGATCTGCTTGTTCAGGCGTCCCTGTGCGAGAGCCTGGACTATCTGGAGCTGGCGCCGGCTCAGGCCCTCGATACGCGCCCTTGCCTGCTGATGGCGACTGAGCTGCCTTTCGTCTATGGGCATTTGCGAGCCGAGGAAGAACTCGATCTCCCCATCGCCGTCAAATAACGGGGCGATCATCACGGCGTTTCGAAAGGCCGTGCCGTCCTTGCGATAATTAATGAGCTCGACCATAGCCGGACGGACTTGAGCGATTGCAACGCGCAGCATCGCTGTCTGGTCCTCTTCGGTTCGCGTGCCGCGCAGGAACCGACAGTTGCGACCAATTACCTCCGTCCTGGAATATCCTGTCAGATCGAGGAACACCTCGTTGCAGGCGACGATCGGATTGTCCGCCAGGCAAGGATTACTCACCACCGCTGCAACCCGGCTGTTCGCAATCAAGGCATCTGGATCCAAGGTCTTTGGCACTGTGCTTCCCTTCCCGTTAGGCCATATCGCAGAGAGCGTAAGAAATGCCTAGAATGTTCTCGAGCCTCCGCTTGGGCCGGGTTGGCGGCGAAACCGTCGAGGAACATCATGAAGAGCATGCCTGCAAGGTCAGGGCCAAGTCCCCGGCGTGATAGTCAAAGCCGCAGCATTCAAAAGGCGGTAGATCAAAATGTGCGCAATGCCGTGCGCCTGTCCGGACGCCTTCGAGCGGTTGCCCACAAGGGCGTATGGGTTCCCATCGTAGTACAGGGGCGAACGAGATGAGCCGGGGGGCAAGCAGGCGGGTCGGCATCGTCGGGGCAGGCGTTGCAGGTATCGCCTGCGCCGAGCGGCTGCGCGGGATCGGCGATATCGTCCTTTTCGATAAGGGCCGGCGCGCCGGCGGGCGTCTGACTACTGTGACGATCGGGAACGCGTCCTGGGACTTGGGGGCACCGTCGTTCACGGCGCGCGATCCGCGCTTTCGTGCCGAGGTCATGCGCTGGTGCGAGGCCGGTTGGGTTGCACGCTGGGAAGACGTTTCGCGCAACGCGCTGGTAGGCATCCCGTCGATGGCGAGCCTCGTTGCCGAACAAAGCAGGCGGCTCGACGTGAGGTTCGATTTTTCCGTCCAGTCACTTGTCACGACCGACTGCGGATGGATGGTGGAAGGGGAACGCTGCGAGGCAGGTCCCTTCGATGGTGTCGTGGTCGCCGTACCGGCCGAGCAGGCTGCGCCGCTGCTAGGCCTGCACGATCTGGATGCCGCGCGGCATGCCGCATCCGTACGATCTTTCCCATGCTGGGCCGTCATGGTCGAGTTTTGCCGCCCCCTCGAGTTTTCCGGGCATCTTGCGACAGATGTCGGGATCTTCTCCATGATTGCGAACAACCGCTCCAAGCCGGCCCGAAGTGAAGCGGAATGCTGGGTTCTGCACGCCAGTGCGCAATGGTCCCAAGAGCATCTTGAGAGCTCGGCGGACAGGGTCGCAATCCAGCTGCTTGCGGAACTTGCTGAAACGATCGGCACCGATCTCCCGGCCCATACGTTCATCAAGGCGCACAGGTGGCGGTTCTCACGGCCCTGCGGTCAGTCAGACCAGGTTATCTGGAATCCGTCCCTGGGGTTGGGTGCATGCGGAGACTGGTGCACCGAACCCACAGTTGAGGGAGCATGGCTGTCGGGCATCCGACTTGCTGAAAGGATTCGGGAAACCCTGATGGACTGGGGGGCTCCGGATCTGGTGGAGGAGTCGAAGGATGCATGATGAGGCAGCCGGACGAGGCATCACCGGCATGACGGCGGCGGTATTCGGCGCCAGTGGGGCTATCGGCGCAGCGGCGGCGGCAAGGCTGGCGAGAAGCGGGCGTTTCGCTACGGTCATGGCGGGGTCGCGCGATGGTGTGGGCCTCCCGTCCGGATGCGCGCCATTCCGCTTCGACCTCGACGACGAGGCGTCGATTGCTGCGGCTGCTGCGGATCTTGCGTTGCCGCTTGGCCTGGTATTGGTGTGCACCGGCTTGCTGCACGACCAAGCATCGGGGGTTGCCCCGGAAAAAGCGGTGCGGGCACTCGATGCCGGTGCGCTGGCGCGACTTTACGCGGTGAATGCGATCGGCCCCGCCCTCATCGCCAAGCACGTGCTGCCCCGGCTGCCACGGCAGGGGCGCTGCGTCTTCGCGGTGCTTTCGGCAAAAGTCGGCTCCATCGGCGACAACCGGCTGGGCGGATGGCACGGCTACCGGGCGAGCAAAGCTGCGTTGAACATGATGATACGCAATTTCGCGATAGAAATGGGACGGAGCCATCCTCAAGTCATCGTCGCCGCACTGCATCCCGGCACGGTCAAAAGCAGGCTATCCGCGCCCTTCGAACGCGGTGTGCCGCCTGGACAGCTCTTCACACCGGATTATGCGGCTGAGCGCCTGCTCGACGTCGTCGACCGCCTGGAAGAAGCCGACAGCGGCGGCCTCTTCGCCTGGGATGGCACGCGTCTGCCCGACTAGGGCGGCACTTTTCCGGAAAGGCCCGAGATGCGCACCAGACCGGATGCTAGTACATGCGTTCTGCAACGACCGAGGCTCCACCTTCACGGCGCTCGCACGCGGGCCCGAGATCGAGCGCAAGCGAAAATGGGCCTGGACAGATCGCGGCAGCGAGAAGGGGAAAGGATGAGGCTGTTCGGGCAGCAGAACGTCGTGCTCCAGGATGGACTATCATGAAAACTCTCGTGCCTGTGCTTGGCGACCAGCTCTCGTTCGAATTGTCCTCGCTTGCCGGACTTGACCCGAGCCAAACCGTTCTTCTGATGATGGAAGTCGCACAGGAGACGACATATGTGCGCCACCACAAGAAAAAGATCGCCTATATACTGTCCGCCATGCGCCATCATGCCGAAGCGCTCTCCAAGGCCGGCTGGACACTCGATTATATTCATCTTGAAGATCCTGAAAACAGCGGCAGCTTCAATGGAGAGGTTGCCAGGGCGATCAGTCGCTATCGTCCCGATCGGGTAATCGTTACTGAAGCGGGTGAGTGGCGCGTCGCGGCAATGCTCGAAAGCTGGCAGACGCTTTTCGGATTGCCGGTCGAAGTCCGGTCGGACACGCGATTTGTGTGCACGCATCGCGAGTTCGAGGAATGGGCTGATGGACGGCGCGATCTGACCATGGAGTTCTTCTATCGGGTGATGCGGCGCAAGACCGGTTTGCTGCTCGATGAGGGCAAGCCTGCCGGAGGGCGGTGGAACTTTGACAAGGACAACCGCAAACCGGCAGACGCCGATCTGTTCATGCCGCGCCCTGTGCGCTTCGCGCCCGACCGCATAACCCGCGAAGTTCTCGCCCTCGTCGCGGAGCGGTTCCCAGACCATCCGGGATCGCTGGACGATTTCGATTACGCTGTTACCGCTGCCGATGCTCGGCGGCAGGCCGATTACTTTTTCGAACGCGCCCTTTTTGATTTCGGCCGTTACGAAGATGCCATGCTGATCGGCCAGCCGTTTCTATGGCATTCGATCCTCTCGCCCTACATCAACTCGGGGCTGCTCGATCCGCTTGAGCTGTGCCGCCGCGCCGAAGCGGAGTACCGCGCGGGCCGCGCGCCGATCAACTCCGTGGAAGGCTACATCCGGCAAATCCTGGGATGGCGGGAGTACGTGCGCGGGATTTACTGGCGCGAGGGGCCCCGCTACGTGGAACGCAATTTCCTCGATCACCGCAGGCCTCTTCCAGAGTGGTTCTGGACTGGCGAGACCGACATGCGATGTCTGCGCGAGGCGATCGGGCAAACTTTGGCCACGGGGCATGCTCACCACATTCAAAGGCTCATGATCATAGGCAATTTTGCCCTTCTGATCGGCGCCGATCCCCGGCAGGTCCACGAATGGTATCTGGAAGTCTACGTCGATGCCTATGAATGGGTGGAACTGCCCAATACGCTCGGCATGAGCCAGTTTGGCGATGGCGGCCTGCTAGGTTCAAAGCCCTATGTATCGTCCGGTTCCTATATCAACCGCATGTCGGATTATTGCGGTTCATGTGCATACTCGGTGAAAGTGCGGGTGGGTGATAACGCCTGCCCGTTCAATGCGCTTTACTGGGATTTCCTAGCTCGCCACCGTAACAGGCTCGAGGGCAATCACCGCCTGGCAATGGCCTATCGCACTTGGGATCGCCAAAGCAGCGAGGATCAGGAGGCGGTTTTGACGCAGGCACAAAAGCTTCTGCGTCAGATCGTATAGCATGGCCGAGAATGCGGTACGGGCAGAGGTGGCGATCGTTGCTCCTGCGAAATCGCGCCCGTTTCGTGGCGTTTGAGGCATATGCCCTGATCCCGTTCCCGCTCTGGCACTGGAAGACCGGTGATGCATAACTGCGGAGCCGGGATCGGACCAAGCCTGCGAAAGCGCGAGTGGAAAGGTCCTTCGCCCAGCATCGGGTGAGCCTCGTCAAACCGATGTTTCGCCTATAAGCATCTCCCGGACCTTCGCAGCCAGAGCATCGGCTGCGAAAGGCTTGGTCAGCATGCCCATGCCCTCATCGAGAAAGCCCGATCTTGTCGTGGCGTTCGGCGCGTAGCCGGTGATGAAAAGCACGTTGAGGCCGGGGCGAGCCTCGCGGGCGATTTCCGCAAGCTGGCGGCCGTTCATTCCGGGCAAGCCCACGTCCGTGACCAGAAGATCGATGCGGTCATCAGATTGCAAAAGAGGAATAGCGGCCGCGGCATCGGCCACCTCGATAGTATTGTATTGCAGGTCCTGAAGCACTTCCTTGATGATAAGACGCACGGACGGATCGTCCTCGACCACGATCACCGTCTCGCCAAGACCCATTGGATACTCAGGTGAGGCGCGCTGTACCGTTTCCTCCTCGCCGTGGGCGCGCGGCACGAACAGTTTGACCGTGGTTCCAAAGCCCGGCTCGCTGTAGATGCGCACATGTCCGCCGGACTGGCGCGCGAACCCGTAGATCATCGAAAGCCCTAGCCCGGTGCCCTGACCGACCGGCTTGGTTGTGAAGAAAGGCTCAAACACCTTTTCCAGCGTTGATGCCGCCATGCCGATGCCGGTATCGCTGACGCTCAGGACCACGTATTCGCCGGGTTGAAGGTCCGTATAGGCGCGTGTGTATCGCTCATCCAGATGGATATTGTCTGTCTCGACGATCAGCTTGCCGCCATCCGGCATCGCATCGCGGGCGTTGATGCACAAGTTGAGCAGTGCGCTTTCAAGCTGGTTCGTATCGGTAGACGCCGGCCAAAGATCCGCCTTGAAATGGGTCTCCAGCATGGTCTGCTCGCCCAGAGTGCGTTCCAGCAAGTCGCTCATCGCGGAAACCAGAGTGTTGATGTCCGTTGCCCGAAGATCGAGCGACTGGCGCCTGCCAAATGCCAGCAGGCGCGCTGTTAACGCGGCGGCGCGCTGGGCGGACGCATTGCCGGCGTCGATGTAGCGATCGACCCGGTCGAGCCTGCCTGCCGCGATGTTACGCTGAATGAGATCGAGGCTGCCAATGATCCCGGTCAGCATATTGTTGAAATCGTGGGCAATGCCGCCGGTCAGTTGGCCTATGGCCTCCATCTTCTGGCTCTGGCGCAAGGCCTCCTGCGCGGTTTCCAGTTCGGCCTCGCGAGCCTTGGCATCAGTGAGATCGCGGCCGACAGCCACGAAGTTGATGGCGTCAGGTTCCGGCGCGACGATCCATTCGATGGTTTTCCAGCCACCATCGTGCGCGGCAACGCGGTTCTCGAAGCGCACCGGTTCACCCGATTGCGCCATCCGGGCGATCACATCGAGAGAATGCGCCCTGTCTTCGGGATGAATGAGGCTGGCGTAGCCGCGGGTGAGCAGATCGTTCTCAGTCCAGCCCAGAACACGCGTCCACGCCGGATTGACGGCCGACATCATCCCGGCGAAGTCGGCTCGTGCGAGCATGTCCTGCGACAGATCCCACAGCCGGTCGCGTTCGGCGCGCGCCCGCTCGATCGCCACCTTCACCCTTTCCGCGACCTCCTGAACGAGCGACTGCTCCGCTTCGCTCCATATGCGCGGCTTTGCGCTCTGTACTGCAAGCAGGCCGACCCATTGCTTCTCCTCGAACAGAACGACATCGATGAAGGCGCCTACCTCCCGGGCGGTTAGGCCCTCCCGGGCTGGAGCACTCAGCCGTTCATCGGCGGGGATATCGTAAACCACAACTGGCACGCCATTGCGGTAAGCGGCCAGCAGGTCGGGACCGAATGATGCCAGCGAGTGGACCCCGGCAATGGAGCCGACGCTGCGCGCATAATCGCGCTCGACCGTCATCATGCCGGTACTGGTGATCTCGGCATAAAAGACGCGGCTCGCATCGAGCAGTTCCCCGATGCGCACGGCGGCGAGACTGGTGATCTCGGCCGGTGTCTTGAGAGGGCGCAGGTCATCCGATAGGGCGAGCAGGAACGCGCTGCGTCGCTGCGCCGCTACCCGCTCCGTCGTTTCCGAAAGGATGCAGATGACGCCTGCCGGATTGCCCGCGGGATCAGGCACCGCGGAGTAATCGAGATCCATCCACACCTGCTCCGGCGTGCCGTTGCGCAGCAGCGTCATTTCCTGGTCGCGATAGTTCGGCGTATCGCCGGCCAGGACAGCCTTGATCACCGCGTCGTTGAACGCGGCGACCTCCGGCCAGCTCTCGCGCACATATGAACCCAGCGATCCAGGATGGCGGCTCCCCGCAAAATTCGAGTAGGCGTCGTTGTAGAGCATGACCCCGGTCGGCCCCCACATCAACACCATGGGAACGCGCGAGCGCAGCAGGAACGATAGCGCGCTGGTGAGGCATTGTGGCCACTGCGCAATCGGCCCGAGCGGCGTAGCCGACCAGTCCCGTCTTTCGATGAGCCGGGCGCAGGCGCCGCCTCCGCGCAGGAAGGGCAGGGCACCCGGAGCGGGCGAGAAGTCGAAAATCGGCGCGGTGGACATGCATCGAGACCTTGAAAGCCGCTTTCGAATCGTCGGTATGACAAGGCGCGCGCGCTTGGTTATCGGAGGTGTCATAGCTGAGCCCACCCCATTCCGGAAACTGGGATCGCAGGGGTTTGGACGAGAGTTACCGGGGCGCAGCTCCCTCTCGTTTTCCCGGAAGAATGCAGATGAAGGTTATCATGGACCGGGGCATCATCCGGCTTGGCGTGCCTCGCTTAACGGTTGCCTTTCTGACGATTGCGAGATCGCTCGCCAGATCGACCCCAGCAGCCGCGAAGATCGGGACGAGGGCGGTATGAACGATACCCAAGCGATCGACGCAGGAAATTTGACATTGCTCTCAATCACTGCGCGTAGGCCCGCGATCACTTGCGCACCGGGCTTGGCCGATCGGCAGCTATCCTGGCCCGAAGGCGGCAGGTTGCGACTGCGGCGAGAGCTTGCGCTCCGGTAACGTTCAGGCACGCACGTCGTGCAGCTTCAAGGATCAAATATCGACTGCCGCCTGAATACCGGATGTTCGCGTCGGTCCGGGTGCCTCATGAGGCGAAGGCTGGTTCCCCATTCTCTCTCATCTGGGACACCTAAAATACCGTAAATTGCAAAGGCCGTGCGATACGGCGGACAGCCGCCTCGATTTCTTGCTCCGACACATCATATCCGTGTTGGGCGTATTGGCGAGCAATGCTTAGAGCGCTGCGTATTGCCCGGGGCTGACCGACTTCGGTCATATCCATTCGGATCCTAGTCTCCAGACGTTCCAATTCAGTCACCGGTCTGATCCTTCGCTCAACGCGATCTGTATATGTTGTATCTGGTGCTCAACCAGAAAGGTTGAACTTTGATCCCGAAATTCGTAAGCGGTAAAAATCTCCCACGTGGCGGTGGAGCCACCCCGTCAGGTTTGCCGATGTCTTTTCGGTGATCAAGCAGCGGTGACGATGTTGCTCATTTCGAACATGGTTTGCCCGGCGTTTGTATTGACCCAGTTGTATGGGAGCAGATCGTCGATCGGATCGGTGTCGGAGCGGCTGATGATTCGGGCGAGTACATCGGAGAGGTAGGCGTAGGGCTCGAGGTCCAGCATCTTGCAGGTTTCGACCAGCGAGGCGATGGCCGCCCAATTTTCGGCGCCGAGTTGGTGACCGGCGAACAACGCATTTTTTCTCTGCAGAGTCACTGGCCGGATGGCACGTTCCGCGGCGTTGTTGTCGAGCTCGATCCGTCCGTCGTCGAGGAACCGGCTGAAGCCCGCCCAACGTTTCAGCGCATATTTCATCGCGTCGCTTGTCGCGGAGCCAGCCATGATGCGGGGGCTGATGGCAGTGAACCAAGCATGGAGGCTATCGATCAGCGGACGGCTTCGCTCCTGCCGTACAGCAAGGCGCTCCTCGGGCGGGCGACCACGGATGTCCTTTTCGATGCCATAGATCCTGGCGATGCGCTGCAACGCATCCTGCGCGATCGGAGCATCACTGCCCGCGTCGACAAACTTACGTCGCAGGTGCGCCCAACAGTAGGATTTCCAGACGCCAGCATTGGCGCGGTCGTCCTTGCCAAACTGGTCGTAGGCTTGCCAGGCATCGACCTGCAGGATGCTTTGGTAGGATCCCAGCAGCTGTCTGGCCCACATGGCCCCGCGGCCGGGCATATAGGTGTAGAGCGCCAGCGGCGGATCGGCACCGCCATGGGCCCGGTCGTCACAGACGATGACCCACATGTAGCCGGTTTTGGCCTTGCCGGTCCCCGGTGCCAGCACCTTGACGGTGGTTTCGTCGACGAACAGCCGTGATCGTGCAAGTGCATCCACGCGCATCCGGTCGACGATCGGCAGCAGCGCCGCAATGCCCCGGCCGACCCAGTTGGCCAGCGTGGCGCGGCTGATCTCGATGCCCTGCCGCGCGAAGATCTTCGACTGGCGGTAAAGCGGAAGGTGGTCGCAGTATTTGTTGATGAGAACATCGGCGATCAGCGTTTCGATCGGCAAGCCGCCCGGCACCACGCGCGCCGGTGCCGGGGCCTGGTGTATGCCATCGGTACAGCACCGGCATGCATAGCGCGGCCGGATCGTCACCATGACGCGGTGCTGCGCCGGGATGATGTCGAGCCGTTCCGCACGGTCCTCGCCGATCTTGTGCAGCGCGCCGCCACAGGCGCATTCCAGGCTGTCGGGTTCGATCACCACCTCGAAGCGCGGCAGATGCGCCGGCAGCGATGCGCGCTGTGTATCGGCGGGCCGGCGTTTGCGAGGCACGAGGCCATGACGCTCGGTTTCTTCGTCTTTCTTATCCTGCAGGCCCTGGGCTTCGCCAAGGGCCACGGCCTGGTCTTCCAGCGCCAGTGCGAGCTGGTCGGCAGGAAGCTTCTCCGAACGCTTGCCGAGGGTCGTGCGGTTGATGAGCTTGAGGATATGCTCGAGCCGCGCTGCGCGGGCGCGCTCAGCCAGCAACATCGCCTTGAGCTGCTCGACGTCGTCGGGAAGCTCATCGTATCCGGCTTCTGCGCCGGTCGCTGCGGGGAGTTCTGGATGCGCCGCCACACCTGCATTCTAGGGGATTTTGCCTCGCGAGGAACAGCCTTGCGCCAAGCAGAATCAGGCATGCGGCCTACTGCGCATGAAGCGGTTTGGGCACGCGCGGCACGTGCACGCGCGACCAGTCCAACCCCTCGATCAACGCCGAGGCTTGCGCCGCTGACAGCTTCATCACCCCGTCTCCCGGGCGTGGCCAACGTAACTTCCCATCGTGCAAGCGCTTCGTCACCAGCACCAGCCCGGTGCCGTCCCAGACCAGGAGTTTGATCCGGTCCGCCCTGCGCGCTCGGAAGATAAACAGCATACCTGAGAAGGGATCGAGCCTGAGTTCGCGCTCGACCAGCGAGGCAAGGCCCACCATTCCTTTGCGCTTATGTGGTGCACCACATAAGCGCAACTATGCGGCGACCATGATTATGCGGGGCTCAGGGCGCTTATTGATGTATTAGGCAGATTTTACATGCATTTATTGCAGCGGTGAGCCTGGCAGCACTCCGCATAACTATACTCCTTCGTGATGGTTCAGCATCGTGAGGAGAGCAAGATGGACGCCGATAAACGTAATCACTGGTTCCTCGATCCGGGACCTTTGTTGCCATGGATCGATCGTTTCGCAGCCGATCTTGCCGCTCAGAGATACACACCTCTGACCATCGGGAACTACACGGACGCGGCTCGTCATTTTGCGGCTTGGCTTGGCATCGCAGGCATCTCGATCGACTTCATTGATGACGACGTCGTTCGCCGCTTTGCCGACCATCGGTGTCGATGTCCCGGTGGGCGGCAATGGTCGCGTGTTTCACAAAAATATTCGCGCCGTGTCGGGCGGTTTGTTGCCTTCCTGCAAAAGGCAGGTGTCGCGCGACCACCCGTGATGGCCGCGTCACCATATCCCCTGCTTGAAGATTATCGGAGCTGGTTGCGCGTTCACCGGGGACTGTCGGAACGGACTATCGCTCGGCATCTTTACCACCTGCATAAGCTGTTGCCGGAGCTTGGTGCGGCGACCCACGACTATGATGCCGCCCGGATCCGTAATCTTGTCCGCGAGTGGCGCGAGCGTACCGGATCGGCCGACCTGAGGACCATAATGAGCGCCTTGCGCAGCTATCTTCGCTTCCTCGCGGGCGTCGGCCTGTGTCGGCCCAACCTCGACCACGCCATCCCGCCCGTCTTGCAATGGCGCCTTTCGTCGTTGCCGCGGTATCTTACCTCCGCCGATGTCGAACGGGTTATTGCATCCTGCGATCAACTCACCAGAGGGCGCCTGCGGGATCGCGCGATCCTGCTACTGCTGGCACGCCTGGGACTGCGGGCCGGGGATGTAGCTGGGCTCAGACTCAGCGATGTCGACTGGACGTCTGGCATGCTCCGCTTGAGTGGCAAAGCGCGTCGCCAGGTTCGATTGCCGCTGCCGCAGGACGTTGGAGATGCGCTTCTCGCGTACATCGGGCAGGAACGCCCGCGCGTGCATCAAGAGGCGGTATTTCTCATGATGGTCGCACCCTACCGGTCATTTGCGCAGTCCAGCCATGTCTCCACGATCGTAGCCCTGGCGCTGAAGCGTGCGGGCATTTCCGATCCTCCATCGACCGGAGCCAGTCTGCTGCGCCACTCCGCGGCAACCTCGATGCTGCGATCGGGCGCCACGCTCGAGGCTGTCGGCACGGTGCTGCGTCACCGCTCGCTCGATATGACCGCGCATTACGCAAAGGTCGACATTGCGATGCTGGAGCAGATTGCCCAGCCTTGGCCGGGAGAGCTGCCATGCTGAGTAAGCTCCTCGCCGACCACGCAGCGTTGCGCCGCGCACTGGGATTCAAGTTCCGGACCCCGGGCATCCTCCTGCGCAACTTTGTCGCCTTCGCTGAGCATCGCGGTGAGCATGTCGTAACGACGGCGACCGTGCATGAGTGGGCGCTTCAGGCGCCATCGCCTGAGCAACGACGTAACCGTCTGCTGACGGTGCGCCGATTCGCGATCGCGCTGCACGCGGAAGATCCGCGCCATGAGGTGCCCTCGGCGGACCTCTTCGGCCGCGCCAGTCATCGGCGCCGCACACCCTATATCTACGATCCCGGGGACATTCGGCGGCTTATCGATACCGCGCTTCGCCTTGGGCCCGAGGGCTCGATCCGACCGATCACCTATGCCACGATGTTCGGGCTGATAGCGGCCACCGGCATGCGCGTTTCCGAAGCGCTCGCCATTCGGCTGCAGGACGTGACCGACGATGGGCTGATCATTGCCCAGACCAAGTTCAAGAAGAGCCGGTTGCTGCCGCTCCATTCAACGACACGGCGCGCGTTGGACGGATACCTCGCGACTCGTCTGAAGGAAGCAAGCGCGAGCGATGCACTTTTCATATCGCATCAAGGAACACCGCTCGCCTATCTCACTGTGATAACAGTTTTCCTACAGATCGTTCGATCTATCGGCTTGCGCGCCGGTGCGGGATTGCGAGGGCCCCGGATCCACGATCTTCGCCACACGTTCGCCGTCCGATCTCTCGAACGTTGTGCGAACGATGCCGAGGCGGTGGCGCGGCATATCACCGCGCTGCGCACCTATCTGGGCCATGCCCACGTGACCGATACATACTGGTATCTCCAGGCAACGCCGGAACTGATGGTCCACACGGCGGCGGCCGGCGAGGCCTTGCATCGAGGGGTGCCGGCATGACCCAACTCGCCCCGCACCTCACCGCCTTCCTTCGAGAACTTCTTCCCCGCGAACGACGCGCCAGCGTTCATACCTGCGATGCTCGGTCATGCCACGCTCCAGAGCACAGAGATCTACCTGCGCGCTGATCCGACCGAAAAACTCGAGATGTTCGACGCTTTGGCGCCGCTCGGCATAAAACCAGGCAAATTCCGCCCGCCGGACAAATTGATCGCGATGCTGGCGTCGTCGGAATAGTTCATAGTTATGCGGAGTTGATCGGCGCCCTCAGGCCAGAAATTGGTTCGCTAGCGCCCTGAGCTCCGCATAATCATGGTCACCGCATAGTTCCTGTTATGTGGTGCACCATATAACAGGAAGGGGATGCAGGGGCTGGCCTTGCAGGTCCAGCAGGGCCTGAAGCGCGACCCGCACGGGGGCGACCTGTTCGTGTTTCGCGGACGCACAGGCTCGCTGATCAAGATCATCTGGCACGATGGTATCGGCATGTCTCTCTATTCCAAGCGGCTCGAGAAGGGACGCTTCGTGTGGCCCTCGGCGAAGGACGGGATCGTCTCGCTGACCAACGCGCAATTGTCCTGCCTGCTGGAAGGGATCGACTGGCGTAACCCGCAGTATTCCTGGCGCCCGCAGAGCGCCGGCTAGACCGGCGACTTTCTTCGCTTCCCGGGGCATTTTTGGCTTCAACGCTGCGCCGATCTGTGATTCCATGCCCGTCATGGACACGGCCGCATCGCCCCTCCCGGACGACGTCGAAGCGCTCAAGGCGTTGCTGTCCGCCGCGCTCGAACGCGCCGACGAGGCCGAAGCCCGCCTCGCCAATGCCAGGGCCCGCGAGAGCGCGACCGAGGCCATGATCGCCCACCTCAAGCTGCAGATCGCCAAGCTGCGCCGCGAGCAATATGGCGCCAGTGCCGAGCGCAGTCGTCGCCTGCTCGACCAGCTTGGTCTTCCAGTTGAAGCCCAAGCTGGT
>JASGGD010000024.1:0-37428 GCA_047605225.1 Novosphingobium sp. | reverse complement strand
ATGATCAGTCCCGGCTGCGAGTCGCGCGCCATCGGCCCTCCCGCCGCCCCTTCCGGGGCGGCGGGAGGGCCGATGGCGCATCCAGTTTTGGGCGCTGCGCGCAAGCCGAAACGGCGACAATCAGCACGTTGCGCTTGTCGCCTTGATCAGGCCCTGCTCCCCTGTCACAGGCTTCCTCAGGGCAACATCACATCGTAAATAGGGGGCAGTCAGCATGACGATAATCGGAGAAATCGAAAAGCTCGTCGTGCGGCTCTCGCCAGCGCCGGTCTGCGACGAATGCGTCGCGCATACGCTGGGTCTCTCGGTGCTGCACCATGCCGATCAGGCCGCGCGCGAACTGGCGGGAACGAACGGTTTCGAGCGCCGCAAGGACGCCTGCGGCCTGTGCAGCGAGACGCGGATGGTCTCTGTGAAACGGCAACTCCACGGCCACGCCTGACGCCACCACCAGGCTGTGGATGAGCGATGGGTATCGGTTATTGCGCGCGCTACTCACATGGACTTGCCGATCCGCCTGCGACTAGGGCGCGGAAATGAGTATCATCGCCACCATCATGAATTCGGCCACCGGCCAGCCCATCCAGAAACTGACCTTCGAACGCATGCCCAAGCCCTGGGTCACCTTCCATCTCACCACCGGCGAGCAGGTCACCGCCGACCGGGTGCATGTCGGCAAGCCCGCGCCCGGCAAGTTCCTCGCACCCGTCGAGGTCTGGGTGACGCCCAACTCCTGACGGCACGGACCGCGGTGGGCGAATACGCCCCCTGACCCCGCTTTCTGACCGCGCGCAACGGCACTGTGGCCATCCCGGTCGCAAGCTGCCCCGGCACTCGACAGGATAGACCGGCAACCGCGTTTCCATCCGATAATCGCGGGTATCTCGCCATGCCCCGTGCCGGCTATGCCCGTGCCGGAGATGTCCGGTCGCACAGACTGTACGGGGGCGGGGCCGGGCGAAACCGGCCGCTGCCCGAGTGCGTGGCGCTGCGGACCTGTGGGCGCGATCCGTGACCCGGTCGCTTCCGTCCGGTTGCGGCGTGGTCGCGGCGGAACCTTCGCGGGCCGGCATGCGCGAAGTCGATCCGGCGCGGACCTTTGGTGCAAGCGGCGTGCCCTGAAGCGTGCCTGGGCCCGCGGCTTTTCCCCTGTGGCGTGATCACTCCCGCGCACCAGCGCTCGAGCCAGTTCCCGGCTGCACGGGCATTGACCTGGAACGCTTCACGGCCCTGCCGAACCATCGCCGGCCCTTTGATTTCCCCGCCCGCAAGCGGGCTCCTCGCGGCCGCTTCGCTCTCAAATCAATCGGCCCGCTCCGGTCCTTCGCTGCGCTTCGGCCTGGCGGTCAGCAGGTCCGCGAGACGCGTCCCGGACGGTCTGCCCATCGCCCGGAAATGGTTCGAGGCGAATAGCTGAAGGAGAAAGATCATGGCCGCTATCGGATATGTCACCCGCGACGGACGCAGCTTCAAGGGCCAGCTTCGCACCCTCTCGATCCGCGCCGAAATCGAGATCTCGCCCAACCCGCGCAAGAGCGCCGAGAGCCATCCCGACTACCGGGTGATCTCGAGCGGGGTCGAGGTCGGCGCTGGCTGGCTGCGCCGCTCGGAGACCTCGGGCAACGACTACGTCTCGCTCAGCCTGGCCGCCCCGGAGTTCGGACCGCGCCGCATCTACGCCAACCTCGGGCGCGCGGCAGGCCAGGATGACGACGATGCCTTCGCGATCATCTGGAACCCGGCGGACTGAGCGCCGACATGATCCCCGCGCCGCGATCCGGCGCGGGGATCATGTCTCCCAAGTCGACCGCACTGCCGGTCAGATGAAGCGCGAGAGGGCGTCATCAAGCGTCGCCTAGGACGGCTCGGGCGGGCCTTCCGGACCGGGTTGAAGGCGGACGGGGGGGGGTCGGAATCGCGTATAGTCGATTCCGACCCTCCCCCCGCCCACCTTGTTTTCGCATGCTCCTCCTACCGCCGATGGCCCGCGAAATCAGCTTCGCCGGCGTCGCTTTTCCGGAAGGATTTCGCATGACCGACGACGATGCGAGCACGCGTGCGCAGCGCGCGAAGAGGGGCAGCCCGTTCCTCAATACCGCTCAGGCAGGGTTCTATGTGGGGCTCAGTGCCACGACGCTCGAGTATATGCGCCGCAGGAGGATCGGGCCGGTCTTCAGGCGCCATGGGAACAGCATTCGCTACCATATCGACGACCTCGACGCCTGGTCGCGCGAGAGCGGAAAAGGGCCTGAGGTCGAAGGGCGCCGCGCGTCTCCTTCGTCACGGCGAAAGGGAGGCGACGATGCCTGAACCCCGCCCCGGCAATTATCCCGGTACCGTATCTGCCTTTACGCCTGCCGAGGTTTCGGGGAAGCGTACTGCCCGCCGATATCTTCTCGTGACTGGGGTCCTGGGCATCGCCCTGATCGGCGTTGGCGGGTGGATCGATCTGTCTATCCAACCGGCGCCGCGCCTCGTCTGGAATGCATCCGTTAGCGCGCCTGTCGGGCTGTGGCGGATCCATCCTGGCGTGCGCCTGCGCACTGGCGACATGGTCCTTGCCCGCACGCCGGCTTCGGTCCGCAGCCTCGCCGCAGCCCGTCGGTACGTGCCCGCCAACGTGCCGCTGGTAAAACGGATCGCGGCGCGCGACGGCGACGAGGTCTGCGCGATCGGCGCGATGGTCTTCGTCAACGGACGCCCGGTCGCCAAACGCCTCGCGCACGACAGCCGGTCCCGTCCGCTGCCCTGGTGGAGCGGTTGCGAAGCCCTGCGCGATGGCCGCCTCCTGCTGCTGATGGACAACCCGGCATCGTTCGACGGTCGCTATTTCGGACCAGTCGACGAGGACGCGATCATCGGGAAGGCGACGCCGCTATGGCTGCGCTGAGCCACGATCGCGTGTCGCCGGCGCTGCTCGCCATCGCCGCGCTCTCAATCCTGTGGGCGAGCCCCGGTATCGCGCAATCCGGGCAAAATCCCGGTGTCCTTTCCCGCTCGGATGAGCGGCAAAAGGACACGGGTGAAGCGCGCGATGAACAGGGCCTGGCTATCGGGCGATGGCGGCCATTCATAGCCGAGGCATCGCGCCGATTCGGCGTTCCGCAGTCCTGGATCAAGGCGGTGATGCGTGCCGAAAGCGGGGGGCGGACCCGGCTTGTCGGACGTCCGATCGTAAGCAGGGCAGGGGCGATGGGCCTCATGCAACTCATGCCCGGAACATGGGAAGCGATGCGCGATTCACACGGTTTGGGTAGCGATCCCCACGACCCGCGCGACAACGTGCTTGCAGGATCCGCCTACCTGCGCGCGATGTACGATCGCTTCGGCTATCCCGGCCTGTTCGCCGCCTACAATGCCGGGCCAGCCCGCTACGAAGAGCATCTGCGGACGGGGCGCCTTCTGCCGGGCGAGACAAGCAGTTATGCCGCGCAAGTGCTGGGCCATATCGAAGCGGGCTCGGCCGCTTCCGCACGTGCTTCGGGCTCGATAGCTTACCCTGCGATCGCCACGCCTGCGGTTGCTTCAGGAACCAGCCTATTCTTCGAACTGGGCCAAGCCACGCGGCGCCCAACGGATCCGACACCTTCCGGCAGCCCGGCCCCCTGCCTGCCGCCGATGGTCGAGAGGTTCCCGAATGAGGGGGCAGCGCTTGGTCGAGAGGGGAATAACCGCTCAGTCATGCCCAGTGTCCGGCAGGGATCGGACCGCCTCAAGGACGACGGTCCCCCCAATTTTGCTGGCGCAAAATCGGCACCCCCGTCGCCGCTGGCGCGGCCGCTTCGCGGTCCCTGACCCGGCCCGATCCCTGCCGGGCGACGCCTTCTGTCTTCGACGATCAGGAGGTCAGCATGACAATTCAGCAGCATATCGAAGAGCTTCGCGCCGAACTGCAATGGAACGACGATGCCGCCGAGATCCGCAGGATCGAGGCCGAACTGAAGGCCGCTCTGGCAGAACGCGACCGACGCGGAAGACGGGGCTGAGCCTCGCTATGCAGCGGCGCCGGGAGGCGTCGCTGCATAGCGCCGGGATCGCAGGCAGGAGCGGTCGGATTTGGGGTCGGGAAGGTGGCATGCGTGGTCGGGGAAGGGTGGGAAGCGGAAGGCAAGATAAAAGGAATGGCGCCATGCCCTGCGGGCCCGCCTGCCTATCCCCTTGTCTGCACATCGTTTTTTCAGGATGGGGGCATGGCGCCACCTGTCGGCGCATGGCGCCATGGTTGGCGCAACTCTCTGAGACAAAGCCATTTTCCATGGCACCATTGCGGCTTTGCGCTGCATTGTCGGCCACGAGGCCCGGTCATGGATGACGACGATCTGGAACCGCGTCTCGGGCGGATGCGCAGCACGCCGGTCCGGCGGGGGCGAAGCTACATGAGCGAGGTCATGCGGGCGACCAACCTGGCAGGCGGCCTGGCGGGTTCAGCTTCCGGAAAAGGCGGGCATGGCCGCCACTTTCATGGCAATCGTTCCGGTGTCGGAGCAGGCGTCGGCCGGGTGCTGGCCTCGCGCGATCGCTTCGCGGCCTATCGCCAGCGCCGCGTGGTCGTCATATCGCGGATCGTGCGCCTGGACAAGACGAGGGGCATGAACGCCGCGCGCGCCCACCTGCGTTACATCCAGCGCGACGGGGTGACGCGCGAGGGGTCGCCCGGCGAACTCTACGCGGGCGATCAGGACAAGATCGATGGCCGTGCCTTTCTAGAGCGGGCGGAGGGTGACCGGCACCAGTTCCGCTTCATCGTCTCGACCGAGGACGGACAGCACTACGATGACCTGAAGGCGCTTACCCGGCGCCTGATGACGCAGATGGAGCAGGATCTGGGAACAAGGCTCGACTGGGTTGCGGTCGACCACTTCAACACCGGCCATCCCCACACCCACATCATCGTGCGCGGCAAGGATGAGCGCGGGCACGATCTGGTGATTGCCCGCGACTACATTTCGCAAGGGATCCGCGAGCGGGCGGCGGAACTCGTCTCGCTCGATCTTGGACCGCGTAGCGACCTCGAGATCGAGGACCGTCTGCGCCGCGAGATGAGCCAGGAGCGGCTCACCACAATCGACCGCCGCCTGCTGCGCGACATGGACGCCGCCCGGGAGGTCCTGTCCGCCGCCCCCGACCCGTTCCACCAGAGCCTGCGGGCAGGGCGCCTCCAGACGCTGGCCCGGCTGGGGCTTGCCGAAGCGGTCGAGCCGGGACGCTGGCGGCTCGCCGAAGGAATGGACGCAGCGCTGCGCCGCATGGGCGAGCGCGGCGATATCATCCGGACTATGCAGCGCGCATTTACCGCGCACGGACTGGAACGTGCTCCCGCAGACTATATGATCGCCGATCCGGTCCGCATGACGCCGCTGGTCGGGCGCATCGTCGAACGCGGCCTTTCCGACGAGCTCAACGACCGCCATTACCTCATCGTCGATGCCACCGACGGGCGAACCCACTATGTCGATATCGGCCGGGGCGATGCCATCGATACCTTGCCCACCGGGGCGATCGTCGAGATCGCGGCGAAATCCACCGAGGCACGGGCCGTGGACCGGACCATCGCCGAAGTCGCGGCAGGGCAGGGCGGGCGCTATTCGATCGACCTGCATTTACGCCACGACCCCGCCGCGACCGAGACTTTCGCCGAAAGCCATGTCCGCAGGCTCGAGGCGATGCGGCGGGCGATGGGAAACATCGAGCGCGAGCCGGACGGAACCTGGGTGATCGCGCCCGACCACGTCGATCGGGCCGCCGCGTTCGAGGCGCACCGCGCGAGCGCCGCTCCGGTGAGCGTCGAGCCACTTTCGCTCCAGCCGCTGTCCGAACTTGCACGAACGGACGGCGCGACCTGGCTGGACCGGGAGATCGTTGCCGGCGTCGCTGGTGGATCAGGCGCCTCGCTGGCGCTGCGCGAAAGCGGGTTTGGGCGCGAGGTGCGCGACGCGATCGAGCGCCGCCGCCTTTGGCTGATCGAACAGGATCTCGCGGGTGAAGAACAGGGACGTCTGGTCCTGCGCGCAAACCTGCTTGCGAACCTGCGGCGGCGCGAACTTGCCCGGGTGGGAGGGCAGCTCTCGCAGCAGCTGGGCTTGCGATACGTCGAGGCGGCCCAAGGCGAGCGTATCGAAGGGACCTATCGGCGTGCCATCGACCTTTCCTCGGGGCGGTTTGCCGTCATCGAGAAGAGTCGCGAGTTCACCTTGGTGCCTTGGCGACCGGTTCTCGATCGCCACATCGATCGCCCGGTTTCGGGCATGATGCGCGGCGATGCGATCAGCTGGACGATCGGTCGTCAGCGCAGCGGGCCCTCGATATCCTGACGATTGCGATTTCCCGACGATGGCGATCTCCTGATCGCCGGGATCTTACGACCGGCGAATTCTTCGTATCTCGGAACCCGCGGAAGCGCGCGGTTTGAACAGGCTTGTCCCCATGTCAGACACGGCTGCCGGATCAAACCGGTTGACCGAACCGGCTGTCAGATGAGAACATAAAAGGAACAAATCTGAGTCTTTCGAAGAATCGCCATGTCCCCAGCCCCATCGCCCATGCACCCAGGCATTGACGCCCTTCGCGCGCTGGCGACGCCGCTTGCCGATCATCGGATCATGCCGCTCGGCCTCGAGGCGATCGATGCACGCCTCAGCTTCGGTGGACTGCGCGCCGGCGCCCTGCATGAGGCGACCGCGCTAACCTGCTCGTTGGTCGATGACGCGGCAGCCACGCTGTTCCTTGCGGGTATCGCCTCGCGCGAAGCTCGCGCAGCCGCCGCGCCGGTTCTTTGGGTCACCTGCCGCAATGACCTCTATGCCCCCGGCCTTGAGCAGGCGGGCCTTGCTTCCGCCGATGTGATCCACGCCAAGCCGCGCGACGATGCGGCGCTGCTCGCTGTGGTCGAGGATGCTGTGCGCGATGGAACTCCGGCCGCCGTCGTCGCCGAAGCCAGCAAGGTTTCGATGGTGGCTAGCCGCCGGCTGCAGCTTGCAGCCGCTGACGCGGACATCCCGGTCCTACTGCTGCGCCGTCACCGCGGCCGGGAGCGTGATCCCCTTGCCGATCCTTCGGCGGCATGGACGCGCTGGCGCATATCCAGTGCGCCTTCGCAGCGCCTCGGCGTTGCTGGCGTCGGACGCCCACGCTGGCTGGTCGAACTCGCACGCCAGCGCAGCGGCGAGGGTTTTTCCCTGATCGTGGAGGGATGCGATGCGACGGGTCGTCTCGCTGTTCCTGCCGTTCCTGGCCATCGAACGGCTGAGACGGCAGGATCGGTTCGCCGCGCCGCGGCCTGAGCCGCGCGCACTCCAGCTTCCCGTTGACGACGATCCAGGCGCCTGCTCGGTCCCGCGCGGGGGCGGATGGCGCCCGGGTGCGCGCTGGGCACGCGAACGACAGAATGGCGAAGGGCAGGGCGCCGTCAGGAGCGAGGACCGCACACGCCTGGATGTCGAGCGCGAGATCGCGGCGCTGCCGCTGCACGCCAAGCCGCCGATGCGAGAGCTGGGACGGCGTTCCGAGACGGCAGAGCACCCGTTCAAGCGGACGGCCTCTTCAGTAGCGGCGGCAGAGGTGCGCGACGTAACGCAGGTCATGGCTTCCCCATTGGCGCTTATCGGCAAGGTCGGCCGCCGCGACGAGATCGTTTCGGCCTGTCCGGCGGCGAGGGCATTGGGCATCCATGTCGGCATGGCGGCAACCCATGCCCGCGCGCTCGTTGCCGATCTCGATTTCCGCGCTGCGGATTCCGAGGCGGATGCTGCGCTGCTCGATCGCCTGGCCCTGTTCGGCATTCGCCGCTGGTCGCCGATCGTCGCGGTCTCACCGCCTGACGGCATTTGGCTGGACCTGACCGGGGCCGCCCACCTTCATGGCGGCGAGGAGCGCTTCTGCGAGCGGCTCTATGCGTTTTGCCGCCGGGCAGGGTTCACCGCGCGCATCGCGATTGCCGATACCCCGGGCGCCGCCCATGCGCTGGCCCGCTACGGCCGCGAGGATATTGCGATCATCCCCCACGGTGGCGTGCTGAAAGCACTGTCGCCGCTACCGGTAGCCGCGTTGCGCCTCGAAAACGGCGCTCTCGTCGCCGCGCGCAAGTTCGGCTTCGAGACGATTGCCGACTTGCTTCCCGTGGCGCGCGGGCCTTTGGCACGCAGGCTGGGTCTCACCAGCATCGATCGGCTCGATCAGGCGCTCGGCGGCAAGGCCGAGCCGATCACGCCGCGTGAGGATATCGTCACCCCGGCGGTCGAACGACGTCTGCTCGAACCGATCGGCACGGCCGAAGCGATTGGTCAGGTCATGCACGATCTTCTGAAGGATCTCGCCGAGGTTCTCCAGCGCCGCGGCCTGGGTGCGCGCTCGCTGCGCTTCTGCGCCTTGCGGATCGATGGCGGCGAGCAGGTGGTGGCGATTGGCACCTCTCGGCCCACCCGCGAAGTGCCGCACCTGCTGCGCCTGCTGAAGCTGCGGATCGAGCGCATCGACCCCGGCATGGGCCTCGAACGGTTCCGGCTGCTGGCGCCGCACACCGAACTGCTCGATGCCGAGAACCTGGGTGCGATCCTCGCTGGGGAAAGCACGGTTCGCGATCCTGCGCGCCTGGTCGATGTCGTGGCCGGTAGGATCGGACCGGGCGCGGTGTTCCGCATCGCGCCGGTCGAGAGCCATGTGCCTGAACGTGCCGTAAGGCCGACCAGCCCAATCGAGACCGCCGGTTCTTGGCCTGCCTGGCAGCGGCCGGTGCAGCTGTTCGCGCGGCCCGAGCCCTTGTCGCGCGTCATCGCACTGCTGCCCGACCAACCGCCCAAGCGCTTCGAATGGCGCGGCCGGTCCTACAAGGTCGTGGCCGGTGACGGGCCGGAGCGCATCCATGGCGAATGGTGGCGGCGCAATGCCGAAGTCTGGGCTGTGCGCGACTACTACCGCGTCGAGGACGAGACTGGTGGGCGATACTGGGTGTTCCGCCGCGGTGACGGCGTTGCCGGCGAAACCGGCAATCTCTCGTGGTGGATGCACGGGATCTTCGCATGACTGCCTATGTCGAACTCCAGGTGCTCACGCACTTCTCGTTCCTGCGCGGGGCATCGAGCCCGGACGAGCTGTTCTCGGTCGCGGCGAAGCTCGGGTTTCCCGCTCTCGGCATCGCTGATCTGGGCAGCGTCGCCGGCGTGGTCCGCGCCTGGGAGGCCGAGAAGGCCACAGGAGTGCGGTTGATCGCCGGAACTCGGGTCGATCTCTCGTGTGGTCGCCGCCTGCTGCTTTATCCGACTGACCGGCCAGCCTGGTCGCGGATCACGCGCCTCCTCACCATCGGCAAACGCCGGGCAGGGAAGGGGGCCTGCCTGCTGCACTGGCACGAACTCGAAGCCTGGTCCGAAGGCGTGATCGCCATCCTGCTGCCTCAAGAGGCCGACGCCGAGAACGCTGCGGCGCTCGCCGATCTCCGATCCGTCTATGGAGGACGCGCGCATTTAGCGCTGTTCCAGCGCCGACGGCCCGACGACGCAGTGCGGATTGATGCGCTGGCACGGCAGGCGAGAGAGGCCGGCGTGCGCGGCGTCGTCACTGGTGACGTGCTCTACCATGCGTCCGATGCCCGGCTGCTGCAGGACGTGGTGACTGCCATCCGGCACAATTGCCGGGTCGATGACTTAGGCTATCGCCGCGAGGTCAATGCCGACCGCGCGCTCAAGTCTGCCGACGAGATGCAGCGGCGCTTCGCGGCCTATCCCGATGCCCTGCGTGCCAGTGTGGATATCGCGGAGGCCTGCACATTCTGCCTGAGCGATCTCACCTACCATTACCCCCAGGAGAAGGTGATCGAGGGCCTGACCGCACAGCAGGCGCTTGAGACGATGGCGCAAGACGCGCTCGACGCCATGTTCGAGGGTAATCCGCCGCAGGACTACCGCGACCAGATCGCCCATGAGCTGAAACTCATCGCCGAGCTGAATTACGCGCCCTATTTCCTCACCGTCCATTCGATCGTCGCGGAGGCGAAGCGGCGCGGTATCCTGTGCCAGGGGCGTGGATCGGCGGCGAACTCCTGCGTCTGCTTCGTGCTCGGCGTCACCTCGATCGATCCGATCAAACATGAGCTGCTGTTCGAGCGCTTCGTCTCGGGCGAGCGTCGCGAGCCGCCCGACATCGACGTCGATTTTGAGCACGAGCGCCGCGAGGAGATCATCCAGTGGATTTTCGAGACATACGGGCGCGACCGGGCGGCGCTGACCGCGGTCGTCACCCGCTTCCGCGCGCGCGGCGCGGTGCGCGATGTCGGCAAGGCGATGGGCCTGCCCGAGGACCTGACCTCATCGCTGGCAGGCTTGGTCTGGGGCTGGTCGGCCGAAGGCGTTGGCAAGAAGCAGGCCGAGGAACTCAACCTCGACATGTCCGACCGCCGCCTTCGCCTGACGCTCGACCTCGCGCGCCAGCTGATAGGCGTGCCGCGCCAGTCGAGCCAGCATCCGGGTGGCTTCGTGCTCACCCACGATCGGCTCGACGACCTTGTGCCGATCGAGCCGGCCGCGATGGTCGATCGCCAGATCATCGAGTGGGACAAGGACGACATCGATGCCCTCAGGATGATGAAGGTCGATGTGCTGGGTCTCGGCATGCTGGGCTGCATGAACCGGGCCTTCACGATGCTGGAGGAGAGCAAGGGTCTGAAAGTGGGGCTCGCTGACCTCCAGAGCGATGATCCTGATGTCTACGCGATGATCCAGAAGGCCGACACGCTCGGCACGTTCCAGATCGAGAGCCGTGCGCAGATGTCGATGCTGCCGCGCATGAAGCCGCGCCGTTTCTACGACCTGGTGATCCAGGTCGCGATCGTGCGACCCGGTCCGATCCAGGGCGACATGGTCCATCCCTACCTGCGCCGCCGCGAGGGGTTGGAGAAGCCGGAATACCCGCGTCCTGAACTGCGCGCGGTTCTGGAGAAGACGCTGGGCGTGCCGCTCTTCCAGGAGCAGGCGATGAAGGTCGCGATCGTCGGCGCGGGTTTCACCGCCGTCGAAGCGGATCAGCTGCGGCGTGCGATGGCGACCTTCAAGATGACCGGCGGGGTCTCGCATTTTTCCGAAAAGCTGATCGAGGGCATGGTCGGGCGCGGCTATCCGCGTGATTTTGCCGAGCGCACCTTCAGGCAGCTGGAAGGCTTCGGCTCCTACGGCTTCCCGGAGAGCCATGCCGCCAGCTTTGCCAAGATCTCCTACGCCTCGAGCTGGATGAAGCATCATCATCCCGACGTCTTCTGCGCCGCTCTCATGAATGCGCAGCCGATGGGCTTCTACGCCCCGGCGCAGATCGTCGGCGATGCGCGCCAGCATGGGGTCGAGGTAAGGCCGGTCTGTATCAACGCGAGCCGCTGGGACTGTTCGCTCGAACCGACACCGGGACGATACCATGCGGTCCGGCTTGGCTTCAGGCAGGTGCGCGGGCTTTCCAATGCCGATGGTGCCAGCATCGTCGGTGCGCGTGGCGGGGTCCCGTTCGAATCCGTCGAGGATGCCTGGCGCCGTTCGGGTGTGCCACGGGCCGCGATCGAGAAGTTGGCCGATGCCGATGCCTTTCGTGCCTTCGGGTCCGACCGCCGGCAGGGGCTATGGAAGGTGAGGGGGCTTGGCGAAGCACCCCTGCCGCTCTTTGCTGCAGCGGATCGTGCAGCAAAAGCGATCAGCGCGGAAGGGATCGAGCCTGAAGTTGCCTTGGGCCGGTTGACGGACGGGCGGGAAGTGATCGAGGATTATCGTTCGCTGCAGCTTTCGCTGCGCGCTCACCCGCTCACATTCGTGCGCGATGAACTGACCCGGCGCGGGGTCACGCGCTGCGCCGACCTTGCGAATATCCGCGATGGTCGCAAGGTCGAGGTCGCCGGGATCATCCTGGTGCGCCAGAAGCCCGGCTCGGCCAAGGGCGTGCTCTTCATCACGATCGAGGACGAGACCGGCATCGCCAACGGGATCCTGTGGCCTGATCGCTTCGAGGCCCAGCGCCGCACGGTGATGTCCGCCTCGATGGTTGGCCTCAAGGGCCGGGTGCAGAAAGAGGGCGAGGTGATCCATGTCATCTGCGACCGGATCATCGATCATGGCGCTCTGCTGCATAAGGTTGGCGACATGTCTTTCCCGCACCAGACGGGCAGGGGCGACGGGGCGCGGCATGCCGGCGCGCCGGATCACGGCGACTTTAACCGTGACAAGGCGGAATGGAGCCCGAGGCCCCATGACAGTTACTGGCCGCCGCATGCCGAAGGCCGCGATCCCGAGGACGTCGTGCGCTTCAAATCGCATGATTTCCACTGACATGGATGCAAGCCTGCCGAAACATCAGCGCATTCTCATTGCGCTTTCGGTGCATATCCTGCGCAGCGGTGTGACCCGCTGCGGTGAAGCGCGGGTCGATACGGTCGAAGTCCGCCTGGCGCTTCGCTGTCTGCTTCCCCATTGCCGCGAGCGCTGGCCGCTTGAACTGTATTGGGATGCGGCGCGTCAGGAGAACGAGATCGGACGTGCCCAGGGTGTCACTGCGGCATTCAACGGAATCGTGCGTCAATTGCGGCTTGCCGGACGGTATGAGGATACGGCGTCGCAATAGTCGCAGGAACGATACCGGGCCTTGTGAGCGGAACGGCTCCGGCGTCGCGCGGCGCACTGGATCGAGGCTGAAAAAATCAATGCGCTTCCAGTAAATTTACCTGTCTTGGCGACCTATGTGACCCTTGTGCGTTGACGGGAGCGATGCCTGAAATCGAAAGCTCCCTTCTGGTTGCCGCCAATCGCCTGCACCATCGCGGGTTCACCACTCCAATCATGTATTGCCCGGACGACGACGTGCTGATTGGCAGGATTGAGGGCATAGCGCCCGAAGTTTCCTGGCGCACCGTTGACCTGGTGGCCTTCAAAAGCGCGTTCATGGCTCACGTCGACGCTTACCTCCAGAGAACGGGCCAGCCGGTCTACGCGGATCGAGGAACTGGGCGCGTTCGTCTGGTGTGAGTGCCGCGCGCGGCAACCTTGGATGAGCCAGCAAGGCTCATCCAGTATGAAAAGGATCACGAAGTGCTCGAACACGTACCTGCCTGGCTGGGCCAATTGCTTAAGGATGTCCGGGCCGGACACTCGAAACTGGCGATTGTTCGCGAAGACATGGGTGACCGCCTGTTTCCCTTGTCGAGTCCCGCATTCGCAGACGGTCAGCGCCTCCCGATCAGGTTCACTGCCGACGGGGAGGGAATTTCGCCGCCTTTGAGCTGGGGACCTCTCCCCGAAGGGACAGCCTCGCTGGCGCTACTTGTCGAAGATCCCGACGCACCCGCCCCCCAACCCCTGGTTCATGCCCTTATTTGGAATATCCCGCCCGATGTTGGAGGATTGCCCGAGGGGGCGATCGTTCCGGACGGGGACGGCGCAGCGGACGGCAGCGACGTCGGACGAAACAGCTATCTAGCGGAAGGCTGGCTACCGGCCGATCCCCCCAAGGGCCACGGCGTACATGATTACGTGTTCCAGCTTTTCGCGCTTTCCCAGGTTCCTGTCCTTGAAGCCACCCCGGGCCGCTCCGCGTTCCTCGAGGCGATACACGGTAAAGTCCTTGCCGCCGGCTTCCTCATCGGGACCTACTCCCGCGATGAGCCGGCAAGTTCGTGTGTCGCCGGAGCCGGGCTGCGGCCGGCGGGAGTCTAGGTCACCATGATCGACGACAATGACCGGGCCTGGATGCGTGAGGCCATTAAATTGGCGAAAACGAAAGGAACAGCGCCGCAGGACACCCCGATCGCGGCCATCATCGTGCTGAATGGTCGCGAGCTGTCCCGTGCCGTCAACAAGACTGAGGAGACTTGCGACGCGACGGCGCACGCCGAAATGATGGCTTTTCGCGGAGCAGGACCGGCGCACGGCGACATGGACCTTCGCGGCGCGACACTCTACTCGACCCTGCAGCCGTGCGGCATGTGCACGATGGCCTCGATCTGGGCCAAGGTAGGTCGCATAGTCTACGGTGCGGGTCGTGACGACGTTCACCAGATGTATTTCGAAGACCGCCATCTCGACACCATGGACTTCATCAGGGACGCATTTCGTGACGACCTTGCCCTTGAAGGCGGATGTATGCGGGCGGAATGTGCCGCCCTCTACTTCGCGCCCGGCGAAGAGGTTCCGGTGGATGAACAGGGCAATCTCTGAACCGCGAAGCTGGCAATGACCGGCGGCCGGACATAGAAGACCATCGTTTCGCAGGAATTGACCCATGTGTAACCGCGCCCGCATGAAAGGTGAGATCGAGACGATCTGGGGATCGGTCGCCGAGCTCTTCGGCGAAGTCCCGCGCGACAATCGCTTCGAACCCCAGGAACTGCGCCCCCGGGGGCGGGCCTATGTGATGCGCGAACAGGGCAACGTGTTCGGCTGGGACGTCATGAGCTGGGATGTCCTTGGCGGCAAGGCCGCCTGGCCGATGACTAACGTGCGCAACCTCGCATTGCCGCAATGGCGGCGGCTCGCCGAGCGTCCCGAGAACCGCTGCGTGGTGCCGCTCACCGAGTTCTGTGAATTCACCCGCGACAAGCATGACCTTGGCGATGGCAAGCCGCCCTTGAAAGGCGAGATGTGGTTTTCAGTGATCGACCAGCCGGTGTTCGCAGTCGCCGGTTTTTGGCAAGCGACCGAGAGCGGCAACGGCTTTGCCATGGTGACATGCGATGCCAATTCGCTCGTCGAGCCGATCCATCCCAAGGCGATGGTGACGATTCTTGAGCCCAGCGATGTCGATGTATGGCTAAGAGGGTCGTACGATGAAGTCCGCTCGCTCCAGCGACCGTTCGATCCCGCGCGAATGACGGTGCGGGGGCCGGTGTTCCCGACCCGCAGGGACGAGCGCTGAAGGACCGGTCAGGCGCGGGTCGCGCAGTGTGTATTCCTGATTGCTTCGTCGCGGGCCGGGTCGGACTGCCCGGCGCGAAACCCTATCCACGCGGGGCTGCATCGACCACACAATCCGGTTCGGCTCGACCTGTCAGGGACTGCTGTGCCCTCGTGAGAACGTCCGGACCGACCGGCATTCAGGCGTGGGCGATTCCGCAGTTCGAGGCGAACCGAGCCATTCCGAGGCGAGGGCGGGGTAACGCCCGAACCCCGTTCTGATCCAGCTTCGAACCGTTCGCTGACCGGCCACCGGCGGCGGACGAATCGGAGCTTTACCAGTGACCCCCACCAAACTGCTCGTCGGGCAGATCCTTGTCGTTTTCGGCATCGTTATCCTTGGTCTGTGGGCCGCGACCCAGTGGGCCGCAGCCATGCTGGGCTATCAGGCACGGCTGGGAGCGCCTTGGGCGGAGGTCTTAGGATTTCCGATCTACCGCCCGTGGCAACTGTTCGACTGGTGGTATCACTATGAGGCCTATGCTCCCGAAGTCTTCGACAAGGCAGGGACGCTGGCGGCCGCCAGCGGGTTCCTGGGTTGCGCCTCGGCCATCGCGGGCTCGCTGTGGCGCGCGCGCCAGACCCGCCATGTAACGACCTACGGGTCCTCGCGCTGGGCTTCGCGCACCGAGATCGGCAGGGCGGGCCTGCTGGGCGACAGCGGCGTTTTCCTCGGTCGCTTCGGCAGTGAATACCTGCGCCACGACGGCCCGGAGCACGTCATGGCCTTCGCGCCGACAAGATCGGGCAAGGGCGTCGGGCTTGTGGTGCCCTCACTCCTCACCTGGCCTGGCAGCGTTGTGGTACATGACATCAAGGGCGAGAACTGGACCTTGACCGCCGGATGGCGTGCCCGCTTCTCGCATTGCCTGCTCTTCAATCCCACCGATCCGCGCTCGGCGCGCTACAACCCGCTTCTCGAGGTGCGCAAGGGACCCAACGAGGTCCGCGACGTCCAGAACATTGCCGACATCCTCGTCGATCCCGAAGGCGCACTGGAACGGCGTTCGCACTGGGAGAAGACCAGTCACTCACTGCTGGTCGGCACGATCCTCCATATCCTCTATGCCGAGGAGGAGAAGACACTGGCGCGTGTGGCAAGCTTCCTTTCTGATCCCCAGCGCAGCTTTGCCCATACGCTGCGCCGGATGATGGCGACCAATCATCTGGGAACGCCGAAAGCCCCGCAAGTCCATCCCGTGATCGCCAGCGCCGCGCGCGAGGTCCTCAACAAGAGCGAGAACGAGCGCTCCGGCGTGCTCTCGACGGCGATGTCGTTCCTTGGTCTCTACCGTGATCCGACCGTCGCCCACACCACGGCGGCGTGCGACTGGCGCATCGCCGATCTGGTCGACGCTCCGTCTCCCGTCTCGCTCTATCTCGTCATCCCGCCATCGGACATTTCGCGTACGAAGCCGCTCGTCCGCCTGATCCTCAACCAGATCGGGCGCCGCCTCACCGAACGGCTGGAAGGCGATCCGCGCAAGAGCCGCAGGCACCAGCTCATGATGATGCTGGACGAATTCCCGGCGCTGGGCCGCCTCGACTTCTTCGAGACCGCGCTCGCCTTCATGGCCGGCTACGGCATCCGCGCCTACCTCATTGCCCAGAGCCTCAACCAAGTCTCCAAGGCTTACGGCGAAAACAACGCCATCCTCGACAACTGCCACGTCCGCATCGCCTTCAGCTCGAACGACGAGCGGACCGCGAAACGGATCAGCGATGCGCTGGGCACGGCAACGGAACTGCGGGCGCAGCGCAACTATGCCGGCCATCGTCTCGCGCCCTGGCTCAGTCATGTCATGGTCTCGCGCCAGGAGACGGCGCGCCCGCTGCTGACGCCCGGCGAAATCATGCAGCTGCCCCCTTCCGACCAGCTGGTCATGATCTCCGGGCTTGCCCCGATCCGCGCCCGGAAGCTGCGCTACTACGAGGACCGCAATTTCACCGGCCGGGTATTGCCGCCGCCGGCGCTGGACCCTGGGCTCTATCGAGATTGTCCGGCAGCGCGCCCGGACGACTGGGGCAGCGAAATCCGCATGCCACACCAGGATCTCCTTCGCGCCGCCGCGCAGGAGGAAGCGCCCGAAACCAAGGCAGACAACAAAGACGGGCCGGAGCAGCAGCGCCATCCCGGTCTTACCGAAGAGCAACCCAGGGCGCCCGAAACAGCCGAGCCCGAAATGCAGCCAGGCAATGAGGACGAAAGCGATCCGGTCGCCGATCGCCGCGAAATGGATCGCCTGCGCACCCTTAGTCCCGTCCAGCGCGCCTACGGCATCGATGAGGACACCGGTGGCGGCGCCAACCTCATGCCTCCTCTCTGACGAGCGAAGGGAACTTCCATGAAGCCGCGCCACCATCTCTATCTCGACGACGAGCTCTCGGCGCGTCTCGAAACGCTGGCATCGAAGCCGGGCACGTCGAAGTCGGCAATCGTTTCCGACGCGCTGCGCGAATACCTCAACCGCCGTGCCACCCGCGAGGTCGACGACTTGCTCAAGCATCGGCTCGATCGCATCAGCACCCAGCTCGGTCGGATCGAGCGGGACGCCAGTGTCCTTATCGAGACGCTTTCGCTCTACGTTCGATTCCAGCTGACGGTGACGGCGCCGCTGCCCGAAGCCGACAGGGCCGGGCAGGCTGTGGGTCGCGAGCGCTTCCGCCGTTTCGTCGACCAGGTCGGCAGGCAGCTGGCCACCGGACGGTCGATCGGGGCGCCTACCGATGGCGAGGGCGCGACATGAGCGCGGCGCACGAGGCACAGGCGCGTGACAGGCGCGATGCGATGCTGCGCTCGGCGATGGGGCCCGCGATAGCGACCGCACTCGCCGATCCCCTGGTCGTCGAGATCATGGTCAATCCAGATGGTATGCTGCGGCTCGACCGGCTGGGGGAAGGGTGCCGCGCCACCGGAGTACGACTGGAACCGGCCGAAACCGAGCGCATCATCAGGCTCGTAGCAAGCCATGTACGCACGGAAGTCCATGCCGAGGCGCCGATCGTGAGTGCGGAGCTCCCCCGCCAGGCCGCTGCCCAGGGAGGCTGGGAGGGAGGCGAACGTTTCGAGGGCCTGCTTCCCCCGGTCGTAGCGGCGCCCTGCTTCGCGATCCGCAAGCCCGCGGCGAAGATACACCGGCTCGCCGATTATGTCGCCGGCGGCACCCTACACCCCGGTCAGGCGGCGGCGCTGGTCGCGGCCGTGGCCGCGCGCCGGAACATCGTCATTGCCGGTGGGACGTCATCCGGAAAGACGACGCTCGCCAATGCGCTGCTTGCCGAGATGGGCGTGGCCGGGGAGCGGGTGATCCTGATCGAGGATACGCGCGAACTGCAGTGCGCGGCCGCCGATACCATCGCGCTGCGCACGAGGCCGGGTGCGGTCACGATGGCCGATCTCGTGCGCTCCACGCTGCGCCTCCGGCCCGACCGGATAGTCGTGGGCGAGGTGCGCGGCGGGGAGGCGCTCGACATGCTCAAGGCCTGGAACACCGGGCATCCCGGCGGCATCGCGACTGTGCACGCCAACAGCGCGCGCGCCGCTCTCTACCGTATCGAACAGCTCGTCGCGGAGAAGGTCGTCACCGTACCGCGCCATCTGATCGCGGAAGCCATCGACATTGTTGTGTTCATCTCCGGCCGGGGCACCGGCCGCAGGATCGAGACCGTTGCCGAGGTCGGCGGGCTCGATGCGAACGGCGATTACGCCGTGACCGACCTCGTCATCCCTCAAGCTACCGGAGACTGATCGATGTTCTCAATCGCGTCCCATTCCGCCTTCCGCATGCCGCGTGCCAGCCAAGCATTGCGTTCGATCCGCGCGGGTTACCTGCCGCTCGCTGCCGCTGCCCTCCTGCTTCCGGTGACCGCCATCGCATCCGGCTCCGGCATGCCGTGGGAAGAGCCGCTCGAGCAGGTGCTGGAATCGGTCCAGGGCCCGGTCGCGCGCATCGTTGCGGTGATCGTCATCATATCAACTGGCCTTGCGCTTGCCTTCGGCGAGACCTCGGGCGGCTTTCGCAAGCTGATCCAGATCGTCTTCGGGCTTTCGATAGCCTTCGCGGCCTCGAGCTTCTTCCTCACTTTCTTCAGCTTCGGCGGCGGGGCGCTGGTCTGATGGCGAGGCCCGGCCCGATCGCGCAAGGATATGGTGGCGGTGAGATCGAGGGCTTCGAGGTGCCGCTGCACCGCTCGTTGACCGAAGCCATTCTGCTCGGCGGTGCGCCGCGCGGGATCGCCATTCTCAACGGGACGCTCGCCGCGGCAATGGGACTGGGCCTCCAGCAGTGGGTCGCGGGTCTGTGCTTCTGGCTCGCCGGACACAGTCTCGCGGTCTTCGCCGGCAAGCGCGATCCCGACTGCGCCGCCGTCCTTGCTCGTCATCTCCGGCAGAAGGCCTATCTTGCATGCTGAACCTCAGGGAATACCGCGGCCGATCCGACCGGCTCGCAGATCATCTGCCTTGGGCCGCCCTCGTGGCGCCCGGTATCGTCCTCAACAAGGACGGCAGCTTCCAGCGCACGATCCGCTTTCGCGGACCCGACCTCGAGAGCGCCACCGAGGCCGAGCTGGTGTCGGTCTGTGCCCGGGCCAACAACGCGCTGCGGCGCCTGGGGTCGGGCTGGACCTTCTTCTTCGATGCCGAGAGGATCGAGGCATCGGATTACCCTGACAGCGAGTTTCCCGATCCCGCCTCCTGGCTGGTGGACGAGGAACGGCGGGCCCATTTTGACGGGCGCAAGGGCCAGCATTACGAGAGCCTGACCCATTTGACCTTGTGCTACATGCCGCCCGCCGATCAGGTCAGCCGGGCGGAACGCGCCCTCCTCGAGCGTGATGTCCCGCAGCAGGGTCGGGACTGGCGAACCGAGCTCGCCGCGTTCGTCGCCGAGACCGAACGGGTGATCGGCCTGCTCTCAGGCTTCATGGCTGAGGTGAGGGCGCTCGATGACAGCGAGACGCTGACCTTCCTGCATGGCTGCATATCGCCGTATCGACATCGGGTCGCGGTGCCCGAGACACCGATGTATCTGGACGCCTTGCTGGCCGACACCCCGCTCTCCGGTGGTCTCGAGCCCATGCTCGGCGATCTGCACTTGCGCACCGTGACGGTCCTCGGGTTTCCCAATGCCACCCGGCCCGGGATCCTCGACACGCTCAATCACCAGGCGTTCCCCTACCGCTGGGCAACGCGGTTCATCGCGCTCGACAAGACCGCCGCGACCAGGGCGCTGACGCGAATTCGCCGCCAGTGGTTCAACAAGCGCAAGTCGATCGCTCAATTGATGCGCGAGGTGATGACCAACGAGCCGGTGCCGCTCACCGACAGCGATGCCGACAACAAGGTGCTCGATGCCGACATGGCGCTGCAGGCGCTGGGCGGCGATCACGTCTCCTACGGCTACTACACCGCGACCATCACGGTCAGCGACGTCGACCGCGCAAGGGTCGATGAGAAGGTCCGCATCGTCGAGCGGATCGTCAATGGGCTGGGCTTCACCTGCATTCGCGAAGGCGTCAACGCGGTGGAGGCCTGGCTGGGAAGTCTGCCCGGACACCTCTACGCCAACGTGCGCCAGCCTCTCGTCCACACGCTGAACCTCGCCCATCTGATGCCCCTGTCGTCGGTATGGGCCGGGCCGCAGGCCAATCGCCACCTCGGCGGACCGCCGCTGCTCCATGCCGAGACCAGCGGTTCGACACCGTTCCGTCTCTCCACCCACGTGGGCGATGTCGGCCACATGCTGATCGTCGGACCGACCGGCGCAGGCAAGTCCGTGCTTCTGGCACTGATGGCGCTCCAGTTCCGCCGATATCCGCGCTCGCAGGTCTACGTCTTCGACAAGGGGCTCTCGGCACGCGCCGCAACACTGGCGATGGGGGGCGAGCATCATGCGCTCGGGAGCGGTGATGCGCTCGCGTTCCAGCCCCTGCGCAATATCGACGACGATGCGGAGCGGACGTGGGCGGCGGAATGGATCGCAGCGCTCCTGGCAGCCGAGCGCATGGAAGTGACGCCCGAAATCAAGGAGGCCTTGTGGTCGGCGCTCACCAGCCTCTCCGGCGCGCCTGCGGAGCAGCGCACCCTGACCGGTCTCACCCTGCTCCTGCAGTCGAAGGCGCTCAAGACCGCGCTGATGCCCTATACCCTCGAGGGGCCGTTCGGTCGCCTGCTCGATGCCGCCGAGGACAGTCTCGCGCTGGGCGATGTCCAGTGCTTCGAGACCGAGGCCCTGATGCACGGCGCCGGGGCGGTCGCTCCCGTACTGACCTACCTGTTCCATCGATTGGAAGAGCGCTTCGATGGTCGGCCGATACTGCTTGTGCTCGACGAGGCCTGGGTGTTTCTCGACAACCCACTCTTCGCCGCGCGCATCCGCGAATGGCTTAAGGTCCTGCGAAAGCGCAACGTGAGCGTGGTCTTCGCGACCCAGAGCCTGGCCGATATCGCGGACAGCAGCATCGCCCCCGCCATCATCGAGAGCTGCCCGCAGCGGATATTCCTCGCCAACGACAGGGCGGTCGAACCACAGGGGCGGGCCGGCTACGAGCGGTTCGGCCTCAATGCCCGCCAGATCGAACTGATCGCCCGGGCTACGCCCAAGCGGCACTACTACCTGCAGTCACGCGCAGGAAACCGGCTGTTCGAACTTGCGATGGGCGAGATCGCGCTGACGCTGTGCTCGGCGTCGGATCCCGATACCCAGACGCTGATCGACCGGCTGATCGAGGATCATGGGACGGAAGGCTTCCTCGCGGCCTTCCTTGCAGCCTGCGGGCCAAGCTGGGCAGCGGCGCTGCTTCCCGACGCTTCCGATGCAACTCGCGCGGAAGGCGGCCTCGGCTTCACCACCACCCCAAAGCAAACGGAGTTCGACTTATGAAATCGCGTCTTCTCGCCATGTCGATGGCCGCCTGCATTTTGTTCACCGGCACGGTGCTGCCGGTCGGCGCGGCCCAGGCCATCCCGGTTTTCGACGCCTCCAATTACGCACAGAACGTCCTGACCGCCGCGCGTACCCTGCAGCAGATCAACAACCAGATCCAGGAACTGCAGAACCAGGCGACGATGCTGACCAACATGGGCCGGCACCTGCAGCGGCTGGATTACTCGTCGCTGGGCGAGATCACCCGATCGATGCAGCGCATCGGCACCCTCATGACGCAGGCGGAGGGCATCGCATTCGACCTCGCCTCGACGGACGATGTGCTGCGCCGACAGTTCCCGGCAAGCTTCGACACCACGCTTTCGGCCAACGACATTATTGCGCAGGCGCGCGCCCGCTACCAGGCCTCGATGCAGGGCTACCGACAGACCATGCGGGTCCAGTCCCAGGTGGTGGAGAACATCGAGGCCGATGCCACGCTCCTGGCCGAACTGGTAACCCAGAGCCAGTCTGCGGGCGGCAGCCTGCAGGTCGGCCAGGCGACCAACCAGCTGATCGCCCTCTCTGCCCGCCAGCAGCTCCAGATCCAGCAGATGATGGCAGCGCAGTACCGCGCCGACGCGCTCGAGCGCGCACGCGAGCAGCAGGCGATGGAAGGAGCGCGCGAGCAGAGCCGCCGGTTCCTCGGAAGCCACACGCTCTACACCCGCCGATAGGAGTGCGGCGATGGACCCCGACATCGACCTCAACATCATCGATGCCTTCCTTGCGACCTTCCTCGCCTACATCGATAGCGGTTTCGGCCTGCTCTCAGGCGACGTCGCTTTTCTGACCAGCGTGCTGATCGGCATCGACGTGACGCTTGCCGCGCTGTGGTGGGTAATGGACAGCGATCAGGATGTCCTCGGGCGGTTGATCCGGAAGGTGCTCTATGTCGGGGCCTTCGCCCACATCCTGGGCAATTTCTCCCGCCTTGCCGACATCATCTACCGCAGCTTCGCAAGCCTGGGGATCACGGCGGGCGGGGGAGGGGTATCGGCGGATGATCTCCTCCATCCCGGAAGGATCGCCGGAACCGGCTTCGAGGCGGCCTACCCGCTGATCGTCAAGGTAACCGACATGCTGGGGTTTCCAGAGTTTTTTGGCAACTTCCTCGCCATCGTCGTCCTGCTGATCTGCTGGCTGCTGGTGGTACTCGCGTTCTTCATTCTCGCCATCCAGCTGTTCGTCACTATCATCGAGTTCAAGTTGACCGCGCTTGCAGGCTTCGTGCTCGTGCCCTTCGCGCTGTGGAACAAGACCAGCTTTCTTGCCGAGCGTGTTCTGGGGAACGTCATATCGTCCGGCATTAAGGTCATGGTGCTGGCCGTGATCGTCGGCATCGGCACCACATATTTCGATCAGATGACGAGCCTTGTCGGCGACGATCCGGGGATTGCAGAAGCCCTCACGCTGCTCATGGGGGCCCTGACGCTGTTCGGTCTCGGCATATTCGGACCCGGAATCGCTTCGGGCCTCGTATCCGGTGCTCCGCAACTGGGCGCGGGAGCCGCGGTCGGGGCCGCTGCGGGCGCTGCCATCATGACGGGCGGTGCGGCGCTCCTCGGTACACGAGGTGCGATGGTGGCGGCGCGTGGCGGCATGGGCGCGGTCCGCGCCGGCACGGCAATGGGATCGGCCGCTTCGAGTGCTTACAGGCTCGGACAGGAGACATCCGGAAGCACCAGCGTCGGCGCAGGGCTGGGCGGTATCGCCACAGCCGCTGGCGGCGCGGCATCGCAGGCGGCGAAGGCAACGGCCTCGCGTATGGCCGCTCCTGTTCGCGCAAGCGCGGCGGCAGGACAGAAGGCGGCGTGGGATGCGGGCACGACGTCTCCGGCTCCGGCGGCACCGTCCGGCGGAGGGGCCCCGCCGCAGCCGACACCTGCATGGGCTCGCAACCTGCGATCGCAGCAGACCTCCCGGCATCACCGGCACATGGCGATGCAGACCCTCAAGGACGGCGATCGCCCGGGTTCTGCGGCCAACCCTGATCTCAGCGAGAAGGAGTGAACTTCGCATGCTTTTCAAGCGAACCATCCAGCGCTACGGGCAGACGCCCGAGCCCGAAACACCCTGGCAGCGTGCAGGCCAGGTGTGGGACGAGCGCATCGGCTCGGCCCGTGTCCAGGCCCATAACTGGCGCCGCGCCGCCTTCATCAGCCTTGCCCTTACGGGCATCCTTATTGCCGCCAATGTCTGGCAGTCGATGCAGAGCCGGGTCGCGCCCTATGTGGTTGAGGTCGATCGCCTCGGCGAGGCGCGCAGCGTTGCGCCCGCCGTCCAGAATTATCAGCCGACTGACGGGCAGATCGCCTGGCATCTGGGCAGGTTCATCGTCAACGTTCGCTCCGTCTCGACCGATCCGGTGCTCGTCAAGCGAGCCTGGCTCGATGCCTACGACTTCGCCACCGACCGCGCCTCTATATTCCTGAACGACTACGCCCGATCCAACGATCCTTTCGCGGGGATCGGCCAGCGCAGCGTCTCGGTTCAGGTGACGAGCGTCGTTCGTGCCTCGGACAGCAGCTTCCAGGTGAAGTGGACCGAGAACATCTTCGAGCGCGGCAGTCTGGCGAAGACCGAGCGCTGGACCGCGATGCTGACGGTCGTGATGCAGCCCCCGAAAACAGCTGATGCGCTGCGCAAGAACCCTCTCGGACTATTCGTCAACGCGATCGACTGGGCTCGGGAGCTCGATGGTCAGCCCTCTCGGGTTCGAACTCGTAGCGACCGGAGCGCACTCAGCGGCGACGCGCTGTCCATGGAGGCCGGTGCAGTCATGCCTGAAGTCCCGGTCGCCACACCCCCAGTTTTATCCCGAGCTGCCGCTCAGGAAGGAGAACTCTGATGATCCGACTGACCATGCTGCCCGTCTCGTTGGTCGCGTTGGGCGCCTGTGCCGGTGCAACCCCGCCGCCTGCGATCGCGCTGGACGACGGCTCGTTCCGACCGGCCCTGCGGGAAGCTGACGTACCGCGACCCGTCGAAATCGTGACGGTTTCGCACCCGTTGCCTTTGCCGGGACAGATGCTGCCGCCTCCATCGGTATCAAGCGAGACAGGCTTGCCGACCGTGAAGGTGGACGCGGCGAACCGTAATGCCATCCGTGAACCCTCGCGCTCGGGGTACATCAACGCGATGCAGGTATATCCCTGGACCGAAGGCGCGCTCTACCGGCTCTTCGCTGCGCCCGAACGCGTCAGCGATGTGACGCTCCAGCCCGGTGAGAAGCTCCTCGCGGTGTCGGCGGGGGATACCGTGCGCTGGGTCATCGGCGACACCACCAGCGGGGCCGGCGACGAAGCCCGCGTCCATGTCCTGGTAAAACCGTTTGCGCCGGGCCTCGTCACGAACATGATCATCGCGACCGACCGGCGCGCCTACCACCTCGCGCTCGAAAGCACCGACCGCACCGCGATGGCCGCGATATCGTGGACATATCCCCAGGATCGACTGCTGGCGCTTCAGCGTCAGAACCGCCTTTCGGAGCAGGCGGAACCCGTCGCGGCAGGCATTGCGCTGGAAGATATGCGCTTCCGCTATGCGATTTCTGGCGACACGCCGCCTTGGCGTCCGCTCAGGGCCTGGGATGATGGCCGCAGGGTCTTCATCGAATTCCCATCCCGCCTCGACCAGGGCGAAGCGCCTCCACTGTTCGTCGTTGGACCACGCGGCGAGAGCCAGCTGGTCAATTACCGCGTGCGCGGCACTCACTACATCGTCGACAGGCTGTTTGGAGCCGCAGAGCTTCGCCTCGGTGAGAAACCGCAGCAGGTGGTGCGGATCAGCCGGACCGATGTCGCGGAAGGGCGGCGCAAGTGAGCTGCGCCGAAAACCGGTCACCCGACTCCGTAGCTGCAGGACCTGGCCACGGGGAGGGTTCAGCGCCCGCTCCGAGTGACGATGCTACCACGAGGGAGGCCGACGCGCAGTCCGCGCCGAAGCCTCCAGCACAAGAGCCAGACGTTGCCGGGATTGGCGAGCCTGCTTCACCGCCTCATACCGCGCAGCCAAAAATAGCTCCCGAGGGGTTGATCCTTCGTGCGAGCCCCCGGCGCATCGTCCGGTTCCGGCGAGGCGTCGTCATCGGTGGGACAGCGGCAGGAGCGCTTGCCATCGCCGGCGTGACCTGGATGGCTCTGGGCGAGAGAGTGACCCGTCTCGTGGAAGCGAGCGGGGCACAACCAGTGAATGACCGTCGGACCGCCGCCGAGGCGGTGGCCGACCTGCCGGGGGACTATAGTGCGGTAGAGAACGGCACGCCTGTACTGGGACCACCGCTTCCAGGTGACCTCGGTCGTCCGATCCTTGCTCGCCAGCGCGAGCTGGCCGGCAGTGACAATGCTGCCCCCGCTACCCTGCCGCCGCCCTCCGCAGCAGAGCAGGCGGCGGACGCCGAACGCCAGCGCCTGACATCGCAGGCACATCAGGCGCGGGAAGCTGGTGTGCTGATGCAGACCGCAGGGCAAGGAGGCGCAGCGTCCCAATCAAACCCCCTCAACCCAGCGGTTGTGGCAAGCACAGTCGCGGAAACCGCCAAGCTTGCGCTTGATTCCGAGCACGATCAGAACAACCAGCAACGCAAGATCGACTTTCTGGAGAGGCAGCCGTCCGACGTTGCCGGCACCACCAGTATGCACCAGCTGGAACGACCCACATCGCCCTTCCAGATCATGGCGGGAAGCGTGATTTCCGCCAGCCTCATAACCGGGATCAACTCGGATCTGCCCGGTACAGTGGTTGCGCAGGTCACGGAGAACGTCTTCGACACCGTGACCGGGCAAATACTGCTAATCCCGCAAGGCTCAAGACTGATCGGAAGTTACGACAGCGTACTAGCATTCGGGCAGAAACGTGCGTTGCTCGCATGGCAGCGTATAATCTTACCTGACGGCAGTTCGATCCAGCTCGACCACGTGCCCGCAAGCGATGCGGCAGGGTATTCGGGCCTCGAAGACGGTGTGGACTTTCATACGTGGCAGCTCCTCAAGGGCGTTGCCCTCTCGACCGTGCTCGGCGTCGGGACCGAGCTCTCGCTTGGCAGTAGCGAGGGCGATTTGGTCCGGGCGATCCGCCAATCGATCCAACAGTCTGCCGGTCAGGCCGGTCAGCAGATCATCTCGAAAAATCTCAACGTTCAACCGACCATTACCATTCGCCCTGGCTGGCCCCTGCGGGTCATCGTCCACAAGGACATCGTGCTGCGCCCCTGGGGCGGCACCCGCTGAAAGGAGGTATCCATGCTCAAGCTTGCGAAATTGCCCGATCGTACTCCCGTCAAGATGACCCTGACGGTTACTCCCGATCTCGCCCGTTCCCTCGCTGACTATACAGCCATCTACAACCGGACCTACGGCGATACCGCCGAACAGGCGGAGCTTCTTCCCGCCATGCTCGAGGCATTTCTGGCGAGCGATCGCGTTTTCGCGCGGGCGCGCAAGGACGGGGAGCTGGGAACGTGAGGCGCGGCGTTGTGATCGGTCGCTTCAAGCTGACGCGCCAGGGGGGTTGGGAAGGCGAAATCAAGACGCTCACCATTCAGCGCCAGATCCAGCTTGTGCCCAATGACGACCGGGTGAGCGAAAATGCACCTGCATTCAGGGTCATGATGGGCTGGCAACAGGTAGGAGATGCCTGGGAAAGGCAGTCGAGGTCCGAGCCGGTACGTCAGTACCTTCGTGTCCGCATCGACGATCCGCTGTGCCCGATCAGTGCAATGCTCTTCACCGATCCGGAAGACATGTCCGCGCGACTGGTGCTCCCGCCCCCCCAGACAAGGCGATCGCAAATGGGCGTGCAGGAGAGGGGGGATGAGTGACAATCCTGTAGCGCCAGAGCGATTGATCAAGCTGGACGAGGTGATCAGGCGAGTTGGTCTTGGTAAATCCATGATCTACCGGCTGATCTCGGAGGGGAAATTCCCTGCGCCCTACAAATTGTCCCCGGGGGCGTCCCGCTGGAGCGAGCAGTCTGTCGTTGCGTGGATCGACGATGTGAAGGACGGCTTCGAAGGGAAGCGCAGGCCATTGTGGTAGAGAATTCCGCGCACTTTTCTCGACGGAGATAATAGTCGCAAAGATACAACTGCGAGGTGACAATCGGTCTGATCCGACGTTTGTCAGCCAGAGAAGAACATGCTGGCAATTTCTCGCTGGTAGGGCCTCCCAACCGGTCCACTTTATGGCAAGCGTTGGGACATTATTGCCGTTCCAAATCGATAGGTCTAACGGCAGCACTTGTCTGGAGCCGACATCCAGCGTTTGACTGACGGTCAGGGGGGGCACACCGACCGAGCAATAATAGATGCACGCCCGGCGACGGGAGATGCCGTGGCGCATCGCTATCGACATCATATTCCCGCAACAGCATATTTGCCTCGTTCAGGATATGTCATGTTCCGATCGCTGCAATGCGACGTCGGCGCACCGAGACAAGCATAGTAATGGCCGGTTCCGCCGGTCGATCGTTGCCGGTACCCGATTATCGTTCTATATACGTTCTGGCCAGTCAGGCACTCCCTCTTTCACACCATCAGTTGCAACGAGGATGGACTTGGATCCCTTCACGATCAGCGCGGGCAAGGCCATTCTAACTGCGGGAGCAAAGCCCAGCATCGCGCAGCTGCGTTTGCAGCTCGCGCGGCGGGGGGCGGAATATGCCGATGTCACAACCTTGGGGACCGCCGACCGCGAAATGGACGAGGCGATCGCCGTTCTGCGGGGTGTGTCGGAAACAATACCTGCCGCCATTGCCGCGAAGCTCAAAGGCCTGTTGTCCGGCCGGCCGGATAGTTTCGCCGGGGAGGATGCCAAGCGGTTCATCGAGGACGACCGCATTGTCGCGCTCGTAAAATCCGGAACGCGCAAGACCTTGCTTGATGGCGCGATCGATCAGGAACTCGCCGAGGCGCGTGCAATCCATGCCGAGCTGTTCGGCGAAGAAGGCATTTATGGCGAGACCTTGCTCGAGGATGCGATCCGGTTCGCCGCGCTCACGCTGTTCGGGCATCTGACTAGATCCAACCGTGTGATGCTCGATCTGCAAGGCGCGCGGCACGATGAGCTGCTTGATGGGCTTCAGGCAATTTCGGGCAAGATCGATGAGATCCAGATCAGCGCCGGCTCTCCCGCTGTCGATGCTGAGGTCCTCGATCAGGCGGTGCTTGGCGAAGTTCGCAAACTGAAGCGGCGGCGGTTTATCGCAGTCGATGAATTGATCGACAAAGCGCGGCAATTGGGGTCGCGACTTGGCCATGGTCTGCAGCAGGCGAGTCCGGGCGTCCGGGCAACGGCCTGTCGCGAGATTGGCGCGACGCTGGCGCGAAGCGGACATCCTGATGAAGCCGAGACCTGGATCAAGAAGGCAGAGGAACTTGGCGCCGATGCAACCTGCGAGCGGGCGCGCTTGGCCATAGCTCTCGACCGCCCGGACGACGCGATGCTACTTCTTCGAGACCGGCCCGATGCTCTTTCGAAAAGCTTGTTGATCGACGCGATTCAGAAGCGCGACGGCGAAGCTAAGGCACTCGAATATTTCGAGGACAATTTGCAGCCGGGTGAGCTGACCGGTCACGCGTTGCAGGCGATGGGCGGTCGACTGACACTGGCTGAGAGGGTCGCGGATGCCGAGACTATGTTGGCCTTGGCCACGGCAGAACAGATCGACGAGAATCCATTAATATTGTTTGTTCGGGCACGGCTTCGCATGAGCGGCGCACTGCCAGCGGATGTCGCCACACGTTTCATTCATACCGATGGCCTGTTCCCCCACCCCGGAGATGTTCGGGACGATGATGAAGGACAGGAACGGCTGAAGGCTGCCCGGGCCGACCTCATTTTGCTCAAGGATCAGCTTGGCGATCTTGATGCGCCGGACCTGGCCAGCCTTACCGACGTCAACCTTCTTGCGATCGACCTCAACCATGGCGACGCGGACGACCGCAGGCTCGCTCGTGAAGCGCTCGCAAAGCGGCTCGAGGATCCGCGCGAAGCGATGGAGCTGGCACCGATCGCGGCGCTCTACCGGGTTGAATTGGACTGGGCTGCGATTCGCGCACGACTTGCCCAAGCCGAGCAACTTGGGGGGTACGATGACATTCAGCTGCGCGCGGCCTTTGCGCTCAAAATGCGGGGCGACAGCCATCAGGAGATTTACGATTTCATCTCCGCCTACCGCGACCGGCTTAAGGACATTCAGGGGGCGGAAACCGTAATCGGCCTGGAGGTCGAGGCGCGCGCGCGATTGGGCGATCTGGACGGCTCAAAGGCACTCCTGACACAGGAACGCGCAAACCTTTCCGACAAGGCGCAGGTGTTTCTCGATTCCGTGATCGCTGAGGCCGCCGGCGAAGATTCGATCAGTATCCGGCTTACGCAGTTCGATGCTTCTCAGGCGACTCACGACCTGGTGCTGCTGGTCGGCGCGCTCGATCAGCATGGTGATGTGCGGCTCGGCGAGTATCTCGTTCAGCTCTGGCGGCAGCGCCACCAAATCGAGGACGCGCGGCGAGCTTGCGACGCGCTGGTTCGGGCCGGAAAGACTGCAGAGGCCGAGGCGTTTCTGGAAGAGATTGGAGACCTGAGTAGACAAGACCCGTTCCTGCACACGCACCTTGCCTGGGCGCGGCAGCGCCAGGGTCGATTACTAGACGCGATCGACGAGCTGGCAGCGTTAGGTGCCGCCGGCGTCGACGATGCAAATACCCGTAGACTGGCCATCCTTGTTGCGGTCGAAACCGGTCGTTGGGCCGAGCTTGAACCCATGGTGCAGAAGGAGTTGGCGAAACAGGTCGACCGTAGCGCGGCACAGTTGATGGCTGCTGCGCACGTCGCCCAAGCCATTGACAGCCAGACGGCTATGCCGCTGGCGCGGGCGGCAATCGCAAAGCGGCCTGACGATCCGTCGCTGAACATGAACGGATACACGATCGCCGTGAATGCCGGCTTCGAGCGCAGCGCTGAAGTTAGTGGCTGGTTCGGCACGGCGATGGCAAATTCGACCCCCGAGGGACCGATCTTTTCGAAGGACTTCGAAGAAGTGATCGAGATCGTGAAAGATTCTCGGGCTCAATCCGAGCGCGTCAGCGAGCTCGTCAACACGGCCCAGGTGCCGATCTTCATTGCGCTCGGTCAATCGCGCGGCGCGCAAAGTGCCATGATCCTTCTGAGCATGGCCGAAAATGCCGATCAGACCGACAGTCGGCGCCGTACCGTGCTTCCACTCTACGCCGGCAATCGGCCGCCGACTTTCGATAAGGACATTTCGACGGTTGGGTTCGAGCCGCTTGCAATCCTCGTCCTGTATCAGCTCGGCCTCTTGGAACAGGCCATTCAGGCGTTCGATACCGTTGTGTTGCCTGCGGGCACGCTCAACAGCTTTTTTGAAGACCGGAAAAACGTCGCGCACTCGCAGCCGAGCCGGATCGCGCAGGCGCGCGAGATCAAGGATAAAATGGGATCAGGCACTCTCGCGGTCGAGGATTTGCCCGCCGGCGATCCCGCGCTTGTGTCTCAGGTCGGCGAAGAATTCGCGCGCCTGTTCAAGGCAGCCGAGGCACGCGACGGATATGTGGTCGACACCGCGCCGATCCATCCTCCGGGAAATCTGCGCGAAGTCGTCGATCCGGCACCTTTTGCGGCCCGCCTTTTGAGCCCTGCTGGGCTGGTTGAGTCCCTCCTCGGACTAGGGACGTTGAGCGCCGCGCGGGCCGGACAAGCCAGGTCGGCGGTAGCCGGCGGCGGCGGCAGCTGGACTGACGAAATTGTCCCCGAGCAAGCCAAGCCGCTATTCCTGACCAATCTGGCGGTCCAGTATCTCAACGATGCGGGCCTGCTGGCGATGCTCAAGGCCCATGCCGGTGCACTGATCATCTTGCCGGAAGTTGCGAGCCTCGCCGACCGGGAAATCGCGGCCGGCGAAGCCGGCGCGAAAGTCCGCCAGGGCATCGACCAGATTCGTGAAATTTTGTCCGATGCGATTACGAACGGACGTGCGCGCGTCGGACCGATGCGACTGCGCGGGGACGAGATGGCCAGCAGCGAAGACGAAGACGGGGACGACGAGGACCGCGTAACCGGTAGCGATATGATGGGCCCGATCGTCAACGCCTTGCGAGACGCGGGCGGGATGGATGCGCTGGTGTGCGACGATCGGGCCATGAACAAGTATCTCGAGTTCACGGATCGTACGGGATGGAAAGTGCCGTTCCTGACGACTCCCGATCTACTGGTAATGTTGCACAAGAAGGGCGTGATCAACGAAACGGCCCTCGCCGCCGCCCGCGAGAGCCTTCGCAATGGCGGGGCCGGACACATGCCGCTCGACCCGCATGAGTTGGTCAACGCCGCGCTGTCGAGCAATTGGGCGATAGGTCCGAACGCCGAGCTGCGGGCGATCCGCGACAGCATTCATTTGCCACTGGCGCGCAAGGTGATCCAGCTTCCGCAGGAGCGGGTCTGGTTCAAGGCGATGTGCATTGCGATCGCCTTCACCATTAGGCGAGTGTGGCAGGAGGTCGAAGATCCGGTTCATGCAGCGCGCGCAGCGAGTTGGCTCCACGACATGATCCCGGATGCCGCCGCCGCGAGCGCGACGGACGAATCGCCTGATCGCGAATTCTGGGTGCAAGACGTGACGCGTCACACCTTGTGGGCGATTGCTTCGATCTTCGCGCTCCCCAAGGGGCGCAGCGAACCGTACCAGCAATGGTTTGCAGGGGCGATTGCGCCAGGTGTCGAACGGCGCGATCCGGGAGCAATCGAGGCTATGGCCAAGACCTTGACCGCATTCCTGACCAGGCCAGCGAGCGATGAGGTCAGTGATGGAGAATGATATCCAGCTCACGCCGGAGGAGGAAACGCGGCTGGTGCTGCGGTCGGCGATCCCAGACCTCCCAGAGGCGGTACGCACCATCATGCTGTCCGATCCAGTCGTGCTACGGGCGATGGGCCTCCCTGATGGTGACTTCATCCGGCTGTGGAACAAGAGATTTCACCGTCACGAACTATTCGACGCCCTTCGCGCCCTCGCCAATGGCCAACCCGCAAAGCTCGCGTCGGCCGACCGCAAACTTGAGGCCGAAGAGTCCTGGCTCGACGATGATGGGGCGGGCGTGCTGCGGACTGGCCAACAGGCTGCGCGCTTCGTCAACGTGGCACTGCTGAGCGACGATGCCGCGAAGCGAATGGCGATGCTCGACGCGATTGTAGCAACAGGCGAAGTTTCCGCGGACCGCGAGGCCGCCTGGCGCGTCATTGTCGCACAGGGTCCGCTTGATGACCCGCACCTGATCACGTTGGAAACCGAGCTCGGCGAGAGTCCCGAGGCGGTGTTTCGCACGATGGTCCAGGAAATCTCCGCCGGCGAAGCGAAGTTTGATGATCTCGTGCCACTCGAACCTGATCACTATGCCGGGCTTTTGGCAATCGGGCCGAGCGAAGACCTCGACGGATTCATAGCACATTGGCTGGAGGCTACGGCCACGCTCGATACCGCCCGGCTGGGCCGGCTTCTCACGCTTAGCGCACCTCTCTCTATGCTGAAGGGTGGGCTCGTCGCTCAGGCCAGCGACAATCTCAGCGCTCCAGAGCGGGTCTCGCTCGTCGAGCAGCTTCAGGGCGCGCCCGATCCGTTCAGCGTGGCCGCGGCGTTCGAGATCGCCTGCCGGCATTATTCCGACCCGGAGATGACACCGCTTGCGGACGCGATCGCGCCACGGCTCTTCGACAAGCAAGATCCGCTGATCACCAGAAATGCGCCGGCTCTTGCGGCTCTTGTCGCGATCACAACCGCGCTCACCGCGCGTCACGGCACGCTTTCCGCGTGGCCGCTTTACGCGCGAAGGCTTGCGCGCTTCGTGCACGCCAGCCACCTTGTCCGCCTCTTCGCCGACGCAAATGTCGATCCGGTCATTTTTGAGGATCATGCGATGCAAAGCTTCGCCCCGCAAGCTCGGCTCGCCGATCTGTGCGACATCCGTGACGCGCCAATCTGGCAGCCGCATCATTTCAATATTGCCATGATCCATGCGATGCTGCTCGCTCGGGCGACCGCGGCGATCGCCGTCATCCCGGAAAAAGATCGTCCGGAAAGTTGGATCAAGGCCGGAGAGCAGGCACTTGCCGCGCTCGCGGGCAGTGAGTGGACCCTGCTTCTGTTCGCAGCGACGCCGTTCAGCGAATTGCATGACGATTGGGGCGGGTTGACGCTGCTCGAAGCGGAGGATGTCGAAGCGGCGCGGTCCGCCTTTGCGGCAAAGGACAACCTGGAGCGTTCGCTGAGCGATCTCATCAAACTTTCGGTGTCATTCGAAGCGCCGATCGAATCCCGGCATGGCTTAGCGACGGCCTTGCCACCCTTTATCGAGAGCCTCGAGGGCACAAACTTCCTGTTCGCCTGTGAGGTCGTCCTTCAACTCGCCGCGCGGTGGCGAGACACGGAGCTTTCGGATGCGGTTGTCGATCTGGCGCTCCGCGTCGCCGGCACAGAAGGGTTGGTCGACGCGGGTGCGGCGCCGCGGCTGACAATGCTGGCGGCCGCAGCCGAAGCCGAACCACCGACTTGGCGCAAGCGTGTCGGCAATATCGCACAGAGTTTCGCTTTTGCGCAGAAAGCCGGCGCACCATCGATCAATCTCATGCGCGCGCTCGAACTTCTGCGGGACTTCGAACCACATCTCGGTCCCGAGCTGTCCTCGGCGCGATCTTTCACGTCGCTCGCATTTGACAGGATTCCGGCCGATCTGAGCTAGACAGCGAAAACCCTCTTTACCTCCGGAAACACGAGTTTCGCGCATTTAACCAGCAGCGGACCTATCACAGTTTCAGCCCAGTCTGGTCGCAATAGCCGCCGACACCACTAGCTGCTCAACCGCTGCTTGGCCCTCGGATGGCCGGTTCCGGCGTAAGCCGACATTCCCAAGGCTTCGCCGGAACGACTTGAAGTGGTCGCCTGCTGCCGAGCGCTCCTGAGGAAACGCGATCGATCCTCCTTGTCTTGGTTCGGGCTGCGCATTGAGTTCTCAAGAACCACCTGACCCGCTACCGGTTTGTGATGCCGAGGAAGGAGCCTGCTCATGCCCGCAGCGCATACTGGAAAGGCCAGATCCGCCTAGCTCTCGTCGCGAGCCCTATCGAGGTCTATCCGGCGACGCGTTCAGGGGCGGCGATTTCCTTTGACCAGATTCATGAGCCGAGCGGCAAGCGTATGCTACATGGATGGGGATTTTCTGAACGGCGGCTTCAAGAAACTTGAGGGCGATCAAGCCCTTTCAACGCCCGTTGGCGCGTTGCAGTCCGAATTCCGTCATCGCAGTAACGTGATTGCCAGAGCTTAGATTATCAAAAAGTGGGTGATTCAATGGTTGCAAGGCGTGGATCGATGGCCACTATCGGCCAACCTTGGCTGTCTTGAGAGGTGATGCGGTCAGTGCGGTTTGGCATCAACCGCCATCTTTTGAAACCGAGAGGCCGCTAACCTCGCTTCCCTGCGCTCCCGAAGGTGTTTTGGGATAGAGCGAATATCGGCAGTGCCTTAACGGGAGCGCGCCCGGCAGGACGCGCTCCCTTGAGGTCAGAAGCGGATGCGCAGGCCTGCACGTCCGCCGGCGCCTTCGATGTCCGATCGCGTCGCGCTGTCGTCGCTGAACGAGCGGATATAGGTGCCCTCGATGAAGCCGCTGACGCCGCCCATCTGGGCGATCTCGATGCCCAGCTTGGCCTCGCCGTAGTCGCCCACGCGGTTGTTGCGATAGGTAAGCGTCTCACCGCCACTGGTGAAAGTGACGCTGTCGCGTCCCTTGAACTCGTGGACGTAATTGCCGCCCGCGTAGATGGACGCCTTAGAGCCGAACATATCGAACTGGGTGCCGATCCTGGCGCCGGCACGCCCGCGCAGACCGTCTGCATCGTTGAAGTCGACGTTGACACCTTGCGATGCAAAGCTGTCAAAGCCGGTCTTCAGGTAGGAAACGCTCACCGCCGGCTCCGCAAAGAAGCTGTCGCCGCCGAAGCGAAGGCCCGCTTCCACACGACCGCCGTAGGCATCGCCCTTGGACTTGTCGCGGAATCCGCCGGTGTTGCTGTGTGCCGTTGCCCAGTAATAGTCGTACTTGCCCAGAGCATTGATGAAGACGTTGCCGCTGGTGAAGGCGCCGTAGACGCCGGCATTGACGACGTCGAACTGGACGCGATCGGACGAATTGTCGAAGTTCATCGAGGAGGAGATGTAGCCGCCGGTCACGCCGAACGCGAAACCGCCGCGCTCACCGCTGCCACCGCCGAAGTCGAAGCCGACCTGACCGCCGAAGTAGTCCTGGCGATAGCTGGTATCGACCGAACGGGTAGCGCCAAAGGCGGTGAAGTTGCCGCCGTTACCGCGATCCTCGACCGAACCGTGCATCTGGAGCCAGAACTTGCCGGAAGTACCGGCTTCGCCCTGCGCCCACAGCTGGTCACGACGGGCCTGAAGCTGCGCGCTGACCACGTCGGCGGACTTCAGCCAGAGGCTGCGGACACCCTCGACGTAGTTCAGCGTGCGATAGGCCGCGTCGCTGGGGCCACCCACGAGATCGTAGGAAGAGTCGGCCGGGTTATAGACGATCTCGTAACGGACAAGCCCGGCATCGACGCCGCCATTGGTCCCTGCCAGTACGAAGGCATTGGCCGACGATCCGGCGCCTGCCGTCACGACCGTGGTGCCCGAGTTGAACAGCGCCTGCGTACCCGTCTGGCGCAGCACGATGGTGCTGCTGCCCGTAGCCGCTCCGCCGACGACCAGCGTGTCGGAAGCACCCGTGCCCAGATCCACGTCGATGCCGAGTTGCGAGCTGCCCGATCCGGTGAAGGCGCCGGGAATGGTCAGGCTGTCACCGGTGATGCCGTTGCGCATGTCGATAAGACCGGAGTTGTTGAACTGCTCCAGCCCGACCATGGTCTTGGCAGACGCGACCGTACGTGCGCCGAAGACGACCGTGCCGGTGTTGTTGAAGGTATCGGTGCCCGCGCCGAAGTTCGGGTTGTCGCCAAGCACGAACGTGCCGCTGTTGTTGACGGTGTCGTTGCCGGCAGTCAGCACGATGTCGCTGTTGAGCGTGCCGGAGTTGTTCACCGTTGCGGGGCCGCCGCTTACAGCCAGCGTATAGCCGTTCTGCGCCGCGCCCAGAATGCCGGCGTTGTTGATGGTCGTGCCGTTGACGGAATTGACGGTGATCAGGTTGCCGTCTGCCGCCGTGATGGTTCCGCCGCTGGTCACATTGACCGTGGCCATGTCACCGGCATCGACGAACACCGCGTCGGCCAGATCGCCCGAAGCGGAGACGGCACCGCGCACGGTCGCCGTTGCATCGCCCGTGGCGGTGACGCTGAGTGCACGCGAGGTGGCGCCGGTAGAGGTAATCGCGTTGACGTCAGCCGTGGCATCGCCATCGGTCGCGACGACGGCAACGGCATCAGCCGAACCGCCGAACAGCGCCTGCCCTGCCGCAGAGGCAGTGCCGGTGACGGTCACGCTGGCATTCGCGCCCTGGGCATAGATGGCGCTGCGGGTCGTTTCGGCTGATGCCGTTGCCGTCGTCGCGACCGATGGCGATGCCA